>NZ_VMLO01000011.1:0-45398 GCF_013276735.1 Streptococcus sp. 1559 | reverse complement strand
CCATCTGTATCGGCTTTAGTAGGGTCTGTTCCTTTCTCTACTTCTTCCTTATCAGTCAAGCCATCGCCGTCTGTATCGGCTTTAGTAGGGTCTGTTCCTTTCTCTACTTCTTCCTTATCAGGGAAACCGTCTCCGTCGGTGTCTTTGGTATCTGGATTTGACTGAGGATCGTTTGGATTTGTTCCTTCTGCCTTTTCTACCTTATCAGGGAAGCCGTCTTTGTCGGTGTCGACATTGTCTGGTGTTGAGTTCTTATCGTTTGGATCTGAACCTGCGTCTTTTTCTACAACATCAGGGAAACCGTCTCCGTCGGTGTCTTTGGTATCTGGATTTGACTTAGGATCGTTTGGATTCGTTCCTTCTGCCTTTTCTACCTTATCAGGGAAACCGTCTCCGTCGGTGTCTTTGGTATCTGGATTTGACTGAGGATCGTTTGGATTCGTTCCTTCTGCCTTTTCTACCTTATCAGGGAAACCGTCTCCGTCGGTGTCTTTGGTATCTGGATTTGACTGAGGATCGTTTGGATTTGTTCCTTCTGCCTTTTCTACCTTATCAGGGAAGCCGTCTTTGTCGGTGTCGACATTGTCTGGTGTTGAGTTCTTATCGTTTGGATCTGAACCTGCGTCTTTTTCTACAACATCAGGGAAACCGTCTCCATCGGTATCTTTGGTATCTGGATTTGACTTAGGATCGTTTGGATTCGTTCCTTCTGCCTTTTCTACCTTATCAGGGAAACCGTCTCCGTCGGTGTCTTTGGTATCTGGATTTGACTGAGGATCGTTTGGATTCGTTCCTTCTGCCTTTTCTACCTTATCAGGGAAACCGTCTCCGTCGGTGTCTTTGGTATCTGGATTTGACTGAGGATCGTTTGGATCTGTTCCTTTCTCTACTTCTTCCTTATCAGGGAAACCGTCTCCGTCTGTATCTACTGTTTCATTAGGTCCTACTGCAACATAGCGAGGATATCTTGAACGAGGCTGTACAATTCCAGCTACGACAGGTAATTGTGAAGCCACTACCCCATCTTGAACATCCGCTTCTATTTCCCACTTGTAAGCATTGTGAGAAAAATTTTCCCATGAATTGATACCAAACAGTAACTGATTTTTTTCTTTCCACTCAGTTGGAATATCGGAACCTGAACCAACCTTTCCTATTTTTTCCCAAAATTCATTCCATTTTCCTTCGTTTCTAGGGTCAAAATCAGGATTGAAAACTAATTCTCTTGTCGCACCAGGAAATTCATGCACTCCCAAATCGTGCACTAATTTCCACGGCAATCCCCCTCCCCCTGTTTTTCCATCAGAATTATAAGTTCTAATCCTAACCGTCCGATGATCCAAACCAGTTGGTAACCAAGCAGTAAGTCCTGGCCTAGCCCAGTATTCATAATTTTTATTGAAAAGTATTGTATATTTTACATGCTTGCCATTTTTTGATATCTCAGTTCTTACTTGTACTGATTGCTTAGCATACCCAACTTCTCTAGGTGTATCCCCAAGATAAGTCACATTATCTACCGTTTCAAAATGAGCAGAAACGGTAGATATATCACTGCCTAAAAAGGAGAGTCCTACCAACACAGAAGCCGCGCCAAATTTAAATTTTCTGAGAGAGTAGCGAAAGGCTTTCTCTCCACCTTTTTTCTTATTTTGTATCAATTTCAACAATTATTTTTCTCCTTATGTTCTAAGTAATTCTTTCTGTGAACTCCAAGGCCAGCCAGCTTTTTTCTGACTTCAGAAAGCCTCAAGTGTAGCCGTCTGCTTCCTGAGTATCAATGATGGCAAAGACTCCTACAGGGCAAAAAACATGCTCTGGATAGTCCAAGCCTGGTAATAAGCAGAGGTACCAACGCCTGTAGATACATACCAGGTGCTCCTTCATCGCTCAAACCGCCATTATGTTGGATGACAATCCTATCGATAGCTAAACGATTGTCATCGCTATTCATGATTTCTTCGTCGACATCAGCGATAAGACCTGAAAATAAATCACCATTTATCCGTTTTGTTTTCACCTTAATCACCTCCTAGTTATCTTCCTTTAGGTGTTGAAACATTGAAATCTGCACTCTTTCCATTTCTAAAAAACCATCTACTAGCTACTCAACCACATCCGTACTGGTTAGACCATAAGCTTGTTTAACAGTCTCCGTCTAAACTGAGTTTTCTTTCAAATGCACCGAGACAAACTCAAGTTTCAAGGAAGTTCCTGTCTTTTAAGCACAAAAAACAAACCGGACCTTGAGTTGTTTTACGCTGTAAATTCCATTTTTTCATACTGCTTTCCAGTCAGGCTATTCTTTCCCTGACTATAGGTTTTCTTTTACCCCCTCGATTTTTCTTGCATTGGAGTGGAGTTTCCGCAGGCACACCCGCTTCTTTAGACTGGATGCCTTCCCACTTGATTATTTCGTCAGAGATTATCCCTTCACAGATCTTGACAAAGAATGTAAAAGGCTTGCTTTCACCTGCGTATTTATTTCTCAGTCAGACACTGGTAGAGAAACTTTTCTCGTTCTAAAAGTTGCGCTGCCTTCTGATAGGATATCCAGTGTTCCTTGCTATTATAAATACCAAGCAATCCCTCACAAAGCAACCCCATGCTTGAAAGCACAACAGAGACAAGGCGATAGTAATCGCCCGGCATGGGAATGGCACAAAAAATCGCAATCAAAAAACCGGAAACAATCTCAGCAATCTCCAAGACCTTGTAGCGTCTGCGATGCTGGAAACTTTTCCCCTGAAAGCAGGTGATTTGCTTTTCCAATCACTCTGTCATATAGACTTCTTCTGGTGTCATATAGAACTCCTCTCTGTTTTGTTTACCACTATCATAATAATACATAATAGAAAGTGAATCAACTTGTAGATTGTAAAACTAGACTTCCTGCAAAACTAGAATCCTAGTTCACGGTTGATAATGCCAGCAATCGAGTTCATTCGTAAGCCGAAGCGTTTACGATGATTTCGATAGGTTGTTGAAAACATTTTAAACGTTTTTACTTTGGCAAAGATGTTCTCAACCTTGCTTCTCTCCTTAGATAGCGCATGGTTACAGGCTTTATCTTCAGCTGTTAGCGGCTTGAGTTTGCTGGATTTACGTGGAGTTTGTGCTTGAGGATATATCTTCATGAGCCCTTGATAACCACTGTCAGCCAAGATTTTACCAGCTTGTCCGATATTTCTGCGACTCATTTTGAACAACTTCATATCATGACAATAGTTCACAGCGATCTCCAAAGAAACAATTCTCCCTTGACTTGTGACAATCGCTTGAGCCTTCATAGCGTGGCATTTCTTTTTACCAGAATCATTCGCTAATTGTTTTTTAGGGCGATTGATTTTTACTTCCGTCGCATCAATCATTACCGTGTCCTCAGAACTGAGAGGAGTTCTTGAAATCGTAAAACCACTTTGAACAAGAGTTACTTCAACCCATTGGCTCCGACGGAGTAAGTTGCTTTCGTGGATACCAAAATCAGCCGCAATTTGTTCATAAGTTCGATATTCTCGCACATATTGAAGAGTGACCATAAGAAGGTCTTCTAGGCTTAGTTTAGGTTTTCTTCCACCTTTTGCGTGTTTAAGTTGATAAGCTGTTTTAATACAGCTAACATCTCTTTAAAAGTCGTGCGCTGAACACCAACAAGACGCTTGAATCGTGCATCAGTTAGTTGTTTACTTGCTTCATAATTCATAGAACTATTGTACCATATTTTGTTTCGCAGGAAAGTCTAATATATAAATAGCAACTTACGACTATTTACCCCACTGTACCTCCTATGAAGAATATACAGTCTAGTGATAATTATACCACCCCCCCCCGAATTTTGCAAGGAAAAACATTTTATTTTTTCGGTTTTGTAATTCGAATGTGAGAATGTCTTTAGTAAATCGAACGTGAAAATGTCCCATTTGATAAAATAGTCGTATGAAAAGTATCCAACTGAATATGAATAAAACGAAAAAATATCTTGTGATAAAAGCTATAGACCAAGGAAAGAAAACAAAGAATCGAGCCTGTGTCGAACTGAATCTTTCTGAAAGACAAATCAATCGTCTGCTACTAGCCTATCAACAGAAAGGAAAAGAAGCCTTCAGACACGGAAACAGAAATCGAAAACCAAAACATGCAATCCCTGATGAAAGCAAAATAATTGCCCTCAATCTCACCATTTTTTTGGGACATCATCACTTTCGATTGACAGCATCAATCCACTATAACTCTGCACATAAAAATGGAGAAGATGCAATCCTCTTCTCCAAATATTAACTTCTTTACAAACCAACTATAGTTGACAAAGAACCTAAAATCAATTGATAACACAGGGTCAGGTCGGTCAATTCCTTCAACTGTAGCCCTGTCAATTCTTCCCATTTATCAATTTTGTATTGGAGAGAATTGCGGTGCAGATAGAGTTGCTGGGCTGTTTTTGTTAGGACAGCACTATTTTCCCAAAGGGAGAGAATGATTTCCTGAATCTGATCTTGATCCAAAATCATCTGGTGTAGACATTCCTTGATTACTCTCAAGTCCACGAGTCTTTCTCCCATACTCCAAAGATAGAGCTGAGAAAAAGTATGAACACCTTGGTGACCCTGACGCCACCAAGTCTTAAATAAATCTCTCTCTGCTTTAATCAAGTCTGATAGGGCTTGATGTCTTGCCTGAGACCAAACCTGGCCTAACATGATAGAGAGACGAAGTCCAAAGTCATATTCAACCGCTTCAATCGTATCAGATAAGATTGAACGTACAGAGGTGTACTTATCTTGTTGCAGCACGAAAACATAATCCTGAGCTCCGACCTGAAGCACCGTCTGACAATTCGGAAAAAGAGTCCGCATCATATCTAGCCAAGAAGCCAGATTTTCCTGCTGAAAATAGGAAAGATGGCAATACACCAACTGAATCTTTTTAAAAGTTTGCGGTGCCTGACCCTTCCCCTCAATCAGATAGGAATACCAAGGATTGAGCGAACGAGCCTGCTCCTGCTGGGTCAAAAGGGAAATCAACTGCTTTTCACGCTCACTGAGCCCAGCTTTCTCCAGCAAAATCCACTGCTGAGAAGCTAAAGGGAGAGTGAGATAGCCCTCTTTCTCTACTGGTTGGTCTGAAATCTGAGCCTCAGGAAACCAGTCTTGTAGTTCTTTTGTCATCATGTCCTAGCCCTCCACTTTTTGGATGCACCACCAAATCAAGCTCTCAAGACGTTCCAAATTTTCAGTCATATGGAGATAGCCCATCACAGCTTCAAAACCTGTGGACATGCGGTAAGTCACCACATCGGCATTTTTAGCCTTTGTGTGGCTATTGGTATTGCGGCCACGTTTGTAGATTTCTTTTTCTCTTTCCGTTAGGACTTGCTCCTCTAACATGAGGGAAATCAGGCGAGCCTGAGCCTTGGCCGACACATACTTGGTCGCTTCTTGATGGAGTTTATTGGGTTTGGTCATGCCTTTGAGGATGAGGTGACGACGAATATACATGGAATAAACCGCATCTCCTTCAAAGGCTAGCGCAATCCCATTAATGAGATTGACATCAATCACGTGTCCACCTCACTCCATCCTTGGTGTCAAGGAGCTTAATTCCCTGAGCAGCCAATTGATCACGGATTTGGTCTGCTGTCGCAAAGTCACGATTGGCACGCGCCTCTTGGCGTTTTTGAATCAAGTCTTCAATCTCTGCATCCAAAGCTTCCTCAACAAAGACAATTCCAAAAATTTCTAACATATCTGCAAGAGCTTGCTTGACACTTGCATCATAGTTACCTGAGTTAATCCACTTGGCCATTTCAAAAACAACTGTGATACCGTTGGCAGCGTTAAAATCTTCATCCATAGCCGCCACAAACTTATCTTTAAATGCTTGTAATTCTTGGGTATCCACGTTTCCTGTAAATAGTTGCTCGTAAGTATTCTTCAGATACTTGAGATTAGTCTCTGCATCACGCACTGCCTTTTCTGTAAAGTTGATAGGCTTGCGATAATGTTGAGTCGCAAAGAAGAAACGAAGCACTTGCCCATCAAGAGTTTTAAGGGCATCGTGTACGGTGATAAAGTTCCCCAAAGACTTGGACATCTTGACATTGTCAATATTGACAAAGCCATTGTGCATCCAGTAGTTGGCAAAAGTCTTGCCTGTTTTAGCTTCAGACTGGGCAATTTCATTAGTATGGTGAGGAAACTCTAGGTCAGCTCCACCACCGTGAATATCAATGGTGTCGCCCAAAATCTCTGTCGACATGACTGAACACTCGATGTGCCAGCCCGGACGACCAGGTCCCCAAGGACTGTCCCAAGAAATCTCGCCTGGTTTAGCAGCTTTCCATAGAGCAAAGTCTACAGGATTTTCCTTACGTGCCGTTTCTTCATCGATACGACCTGAAGCACCTAGCTCCAAATCTTCCAAGGTTTTATTGGCTAATTTAGCATAGTTGTGGGATTTTTCCACACGGAAGTAAACATCCCCTTGGCTCTCGTAGGCAAAGCCTTTTTCAATCAAATCTTCCACAAAGCGGATGATGTCAGCCATAAACTCCACTACACGCGGATGTCGGGTCGCAGGTTTGACGCCCAAGGCTGTCACATCCTCACGAAAGGCAGCGATGTACTTGTCCGCAACCTCCTGTGGCGTAATGCCTTCTTCCTTGGCACGGTTGATAATCTTATCATCCACATCCGTAAAATTGGAAATATAGGCAACCTCATACCCACGGTACTCAAAATAGCGACGAATGGTATCAAAAGCTACCGTCGAACGGGCATTCCCCACGTGAATATAGTTATACACGGTTGGCCCACAAACATACATCTTGACTTTGCCGTCCTCAATCGGGACAAATTCTCGCAAATCACGAGACATGGTGTCATAGATTTTAATCATAAAATAATAGTCAGGAAAACCAAAATCCAAGAACACTTAGTTTCATCACTAAGAGTTCAATTGAATTTCAGTCCGAATATCTCTACACTTCGGAATCCCTTGCTCCTTTCTCATTCAGATAAACCACCTGAGTCTGTTTGACAAAGCCAATTTTTTCATACAAACGTTTGGCACCTACATTGCTATCCTCTACTGCAATTTGGAACTCCTTATCATTTTGCTCAATTAGTTGGTTGACAAGGGATTTTGCTAAGTAGCTTCCATAGCCTTTCCCACGTTCAGGTTCCAATATTGCTAAACCGTAGAAGTAATTCGTATTAGTCGATAAATCTACCGTGCAAGTTCCAATAACCTGACCGTCTTTTAACAAAATATACAAGCGACTTTCTGGATCCTTCAGAGCTTCAGCGACATATCTATCCACAACTTCTCTAGATTCATGTTCCTCTGAAAATGCCTGAAATTTTAACTGACTAATTTGATCCTGATACGAACTATCTGCTAACAAAACTTCAAGATTGGAAAGATTGGAAACATTTCCTAACTGATATGGTCTTCTATCCTTACCTAACCAGGTTTCTGTCTCTTCATCCTCGACCAATCCCCAATTATTGACAAAATCAGGATGACGCTCTAGAAAAATACGCTCTGTCTGAAAAGTGACTGAACAAATAGAGAAAGAAGCTGTTTCTTTCTCAAAACTCGCAAACAAAGCACGCGCAATTCCCTGACGGCGATGATCTGGATGAACCAGTATCGTCACTTCCACATCTTGATCATCTGCATAAACAGTTAAGAGACCAACAAGTTCGCCTTTTTCATAATAAAGGAAAAAGGCGGGCATGTTTGGGTCAAAATTAAGCATGTTAGAGAGATAGGGATCACGATAGGTACCGTCATAGTTTTGGCAACAGTTAATTAGTTTTTTCGCCTCAGATAACTCCTCTTGGCTTAACTTGTTTCTTGCTTGAATCATATAGGTATCCTCTACAAACCAGACGATCTATGACTGGCATCTTTAGCCTGCTCGAGTTTATTGACATAATACTCTCGTTTTTCTTCGACTTCGTGAATGACAGGCTCATCTTTCTTACCATGAAGACGGACAATCTTAGCCGGAATACCGACAACCGTCACGTCACTAGGTACATCTGCTACGACAACTGCTGCAGCACCGACCTTGGCATTTTCACCAATTTCCACAGGCCCGATAACTTGGGCATGGGCTGATATGAGGGCTCCCTTTCGTACAGTCGGATGGCGTTTGCCACAGTCTTTCCCTGTTCCCCCGAGAGTCACTCCGTGATAGAGAAGAACGCCTTTTTCAACAATCGCTGTCTCTCCAATCACCAGACCAGAACCATGGTCAATAAAAACACCTGAATCAATCTGGGCTCCTGGATGAATCTCAATCTGAGTCCAAAAGCGCCAAAACTGACTGTACATACGAGCTAATAGTTTGAAGCCGTGCTTCCAGAGAAAATGCGAGAGACGGTGGGCCGCCAAGGCCTTGACACCTGGATAAGTCAGCAAAACCTCCAAAGTGGTGCGGGCCGCTGGATCATTTTCTTTTACAATATCAATGGTTTCGCGCCACCACCCCATACATTTCTCCTTTTCTTATTCTGAATCTTTTGGTGTTTCTGTAAATTCTTTCTTAGGTTTGTAATCCTTTTGATGACGTGGGCGGTGAGGGCGCTCAGACTTTTCACCTTTTTCATCATGCTCAGGTTTTGGCGGACGAGGTAGAAGAGCCTTCATAGAGGCATCGATACGGCCTTTTTCATCAATTTTGATAACCTTAACATCAACTTCATCCCCGATTTCTACCAAATCCTCTACACGATTGGTACGAGTCCAAGCCATCTCAGAGATATGAACAAGGGCATCTGTCTTATCAAAGAGGTTAACAAAGGCACCAAATTTCTCGATACGAACGACTTTAGCACGGTAAACTTCATCCACTTTGGCTTCACGAACCAAACCAGCAATAATTTCTTTGGCACGGTTAATAGCATCTTGGTCACTAGAGTAGATAGACACATTTCCTTCTTCGTCTATATCAATCTTAACACCTGTTTCAGCGATAATCTTGTCGATGGTTTCTCCACCCTTACCGATGACAATCTTAATCTTGTCCACATCAATCTTGATCGTATCAATTTTCGGAGCAGTTGGAGCCAATTCTGGACGAACTTCTGGAATGGTTGCTTCAATGACATCAAGGATTTCAAAACGCGCTTTCTTGGCTTGAGCAAGAGCCTCCGTCAAGATTTCTGCAGTAATCCCTTGAATCTTGATATCCATTTGAAGGGCTGTAATCCCATCACGAGTACCTGCAACCTTGAAGTCCATATCTCCAAAGTGATCTTCCAAACCTTGGATATCTGTCAATACTGTGTAGTTATTTCCATCTGAGATAAGTCCCATAGCAATACCAGCTACTGGCGCCTTGATTGGCACACCACCAGCCATAAGGGCAAGAGTTCCCGCACAGATAGAAGCTTGAGATGAAGAACCGTTTGATTCCAAAACTTCTGCTACTAGACGGATAGCGTATGGGAATTCTTCCAAGCTTGGCAAGACTTGAGCAAGAGCACGCTCACCAAGGGCACCGTGACCGATTTCACGACGACCTGGCGCACCGTAACGACCTGTTTCCCCTACAGAATATTGAGGGAAGTTATAGTGGTGCATAAAGCGTTTCTTGTACTCTGGATCCAAACCATCAATGATTTGAGTTTCTCCCATCGGAGCCAAGGTCAAGACTGAAAGAGCTTGAGTTTGCCCACGAGTAAAGAGACCTGAACCATGTACACGAGGAAGGAAGTCGACAACCGCATCCAAAGGACGGATTTCATCGACCTTACGACCATCAGGACGCACCTTGTCTTCTGTAATTAAACGTCGCACTTCTGCGTGTTCCATTTGTTCCAAGATTTCAGCCACATCACGCATAATACGGTCAAATTCTTCGTGGTCCGCATATTTTTCTTCGTAAACGGCAGTCACTTGGTCTTTCACTACTTGAGTCGCAGCTTCACGGGCCAATTTCTCTTCTACTTGAACTGCCTTTTGGAGGTCACTGTTGTAGGCTGCAATGATTTCAGCTTGCAATTCAGCATCCACGTGAAGCAATTCCACTTCTGCTTTTTCTTTACCGACAGCAGCAACGATTTCTTCTTGGAAGGCAATCAATTCTTTGACAGCTTCGTGCCCTTTAAGAAGCGCTTCCAACATGATTTCTTCTGACAATTCTTTGGCACCAGACTCTACCATGTTGATAGCGTGCTTGGTTCCAGCTACTGTCAATTCAAGAAGAGATTGCTCTGCTTGTTCTTGACTTGGGTTGATGATGATTTGGCCATCTACATATCCCACTTGTACCCCAGCAATTGGTCCGTCAAATGGAATATCTGAAATAGACAGTGCCAAAGATGAACCAAACATAGCAGCCATTGGTGCAGATGCATTTTCATCATAAGAAAGCACTGTATTGATGACTTGGACTTCATTACGGAAACCTTCCGCAAACATAGGACGAATCGGACGGTCAATCAAACGCGCTGTCAAGGTCGCATCTGTTGAAGGACGTCCTTCACGTTTCATAAAGCCACCAGGAAACTTCCCAGCCGCATACATTTTTTCTTCGTAGTTGACTTGGAGTGGGAAGAAATCCCCAGTTGCCATTTTCTTAGACATAACGGCAGCAGTCAAGACAGTTGACTCACCGTAACGTACAACAACAGAGCCATTTGCTTGCTTAGCAACCTGACCAGTCTCTACAATTAACTCACGACCCGCAAAAGTCGTTTGAAACACTTGTTTTGTCATTTTAATCCCCTTTGGATTGATGAAATTATACGCCTTGCCTACAAAGATCAAGATACTAAGGGCGTGAAGAATCCCGTATGAAAATAGGAGATTGACGCAGTGTGCGATGCGCACCAGGAAATCTATCTTTTTCACTAGGGATTTAGCCCGTGTTCAATTACTCAAGATACAAATCATTAGAAAGGTTTGATGCTAAAGCATCTAATCCTTTCACGCTAATCGCTATCAGGCGATTAGCTAAATGCTTTACTAACTCTCTCGTCAAATGATATCGATTTGACTCGTTCGTGTCGCTCAAACTAAATACTGAAAAGAACAAATTATGAAAAAATTTCTGTCATAAAATTGAGAATTGACAAAGCCTTTGAAACCCAAATACCCTCATCTTTGTATCAAGTACGTACAGAGTCTATTTTATCATATTTTTCTTAAAAAGTGCGGTCTTTACCATTAAAAAGGAACCATTCCCCTCACTTGAGAAGAATGGTTTTCTTTTTATTATCCTAGAGACTGATGATTAAACAAGGCATGGGTTGCTTGATGGATGTATTTTGCTGTTTCAGCATTGTTCATAGTGTAGAGATGCACACCTGCAACATCCTGAGTTACCAAGTCCACGATTTGGTCCACCGCATAGGCAAGTCCTGCTGCTCTGAGCGACTCAGGGTCATGCTCATACTTGTCTAAGATGGCTTTAAATTTGCGTGGAAGATGGATATTCTCACAAGTCTTCAAGAGGCGGAGAGCCTGATTTCGATTCAGAATTGGCATAATTCCTGCATGAATGGGAACATCAATCCCAGCCAAGATGCACTTGTCTTGAAAATCATAGAAACGCTCATTGTCAAAGAAAAGCTGAGTTACGAGGCTCGAACAACCTGCATCTACTTTCTTCTTAAGATTTTGAATATCTGAAATCTGATTTGGTGAATCTGGATGGCCTTCTGGATAGCAAGCGCCAACAATATCAAAGTGAGGGGCTTGTTCCTTGATGAACTCAATCAAGTCCGTTGCGTAGCGAAAATCCTTTTGTGGTTCCACATCTGGAATAATATCCCCACGAAGAGCCAAGATTTTCTGCACCCCAACCTTGTCCAAGTCTGCAATGGTTTCAGCAACCTTGTCCTTGTTCAAATAGATAGCTGGCAAGTGAGCAATAGTCGGAATCGCCAAATCATTTTGGATAAAGTCAGCCAAACGGACCGTCGTTTCCTTGATATTAAATTTATTATTGCTGGCAGTTACACTGATAAAGTGGGGAGCCAACTCCTGCATATCTTGAAGAGCAGAAATAATGTTATCATTACCCACGGCTGGGTTGGGAGGGAACACTTCAAATGAGAGTGACGGTGTTTGGCGTGACATATGTAATAACCTTTTCTAGTTGATTTCTTTTTGAACAACCATTGTATGGAGAGAAATCTAATCTTACAATTTCTCACGCGCAGCTTTCGCTGCTTCAACAAGGCGGATCAAGCTTTCTTTTGTTTCTGGAATACCACGTGTTTTCAAACCACAGTCTGGGTTGATCCAAACTTTCTTGCTTGGCACTTTAGCAAGGATAGCTTCGATTGTATTGTCGATTTCGCCTTCATTTGGCACACGAGGTGAGTGGATATCGTAAACCCCAGGTCCCACTTCTGTTTGGAAGTTTTTCGCTTTGAGTTCGTCCAAGATTTCAAGGTTTGAACGGCTAGCTTCAAATGAGATAACGTCTGCATCCATGTTGTCGATAGCTGGGATGATATCTGTAAATTCTGAGTAACACATGTGAGTGTGGATTTGTGTATCTGACGCTACTGTTGAGTGTACCAAGCGGAAGGCAGGAATTGCCCAGTCAAGGTAGTCTTCGTACCAGTCGCTACGACGGAGTGGCAATTTCTCACGAAGAGCAGCCTCGTCGATTTGGATGATCTTCACGCCAGCAGCTTCAAGGTCAAGAACTTCATCCTTGATAGCAAGAGCGATTTGAAGAGTAGAATCCTTGATAGAGATGTCTTCACGTGGGAATGACCAGTTGAGGATGGTAACAGGTCCAGTCAACATACCTTTAACAGGTTTGTTTGTACGGCTTTGTGCATAGCTAGACCATTTAACAGTGATAGGGTTAAGACGAGTGACATCACCCCAGATGATTGGTGGTTTCACCCCACGCATACCGTATGATTGTACCCAACCATTTTTAGAGAAGAGGTAACCTGACAAGTTTTGACCGAAGTACTCAACCATGTCATTACGCTCAAATTCACCGTGAACAAGGACATCAAAGTCAATATCTTCTTGCCATTTGATCCATTCATCGATCGTTTCAGCAAGGAAAGCATCGTACTCTTCTTGAGACAATTCACCTTTACGGTAAGCCAAACGTTTAGCACGAACTTCTTTAGTTTGAGGGAATGAACCGATAGTTGTTGTTGGAAGAGCTGGAAGTTTGAAAGCTTCTTCTTGGATAGCTTCACGTTCTGCAAATGCTGGCAAACGAGTGTAGTCTGCGTCTGTCAAACCAGCGATGCGCGCACGGAGTTCAGCATTTTCACCCACACGTTCAGTCGCAAAGAGTTCTTTGTTAGCTGCAAGTGCTTCTTCACCTTGACCATTGCGGATAGCATCCAAATCACGGATCTCATCTAATTTTTCAACCGCAAAGGCAAAGTGGTTCAAGATTGCTGGTTCAAATTCTTCATTAGCAGTTGTAAATGGCACATGAAGAAGCGAGCATGAGCTTGTCAACACAATGTTTTCAGCTGGGATTTGCTCAAGAACAGCCAAGCTCTTTTCGTAGTTGTTACGCCAGATGTTTTTACCATTGACAATACCTGCATAAAGAGTCTTGTCAGCTGGGAAGCCACCTTTAACCAATTCAAGAGTTTTCTTACCTTCAACGAAATCAAGACCGATAGCATCTACTGGCAAGTTCACAAGGTCAGCGTAAACGTCACGAACATCTCCGAAGTAAGTTTGAAGCAATACTTCAAGACCTTTTTTGTCAGCCAAAAGTTTGTTGTAAAGGTTCAAGAAGAGAGCTTTTTCTTCAGCTGTCAAGTCTTTTACAAGAGCCGCTTCATCCAATTGGATGCGAGTCGCACCAAGTTCAGCCAATTTTGCAAAAACTTCTTGGTAAGCAGCAACTAAGCTGTCTACGAAGTCTTCTGCTTTCACACCTTCTTCAAAGTCTGACAATTGAAGGAAAGTGAAGGGACCTACAAGAACAGGACGAGTGTTCAATCCAAGTTCTTTGGCTTCTTGAAACTCATCAAAAATCTTGTGACCTGCAAGTTTGACTTGAGTGTCTTTTTCAAATTTAGGAACGATGTAGTGGTAGTTAGTGTTAAACCATTTCTTCATTGGGAGGGCGCGAACGTCCCCTTTTTCTCCTTGGTAACCACGTCCCAAAGCGAAGTAGCGCTCAAGGTCAGACAAGTCCAAGTTTTGAACGGATGCAGGTACTACGTTGAAAAGGAAAGCTGCATCTAGGAAGTTGTCATAGTGAGAAAAGTCATTTGATGGGATTTCAGTGATGCCTTTTTCTTTGACAATGTTCCAGTGTTTAGCACGCAAGTCTTTTGCTGCTGCTAAAAGTTCTTCCTCTGAGATTTCTTTTCTAAAGTATTTTTCAGTTGTAAATTTTAATTCGCGGAATTCACCCAAACGAGGGAAACCGATGATTGTAGTTGACATGATGTGTCCTCCAAAATTTGTTGTTGAAACTATCTTAACAGAAAAGAAATCATCTGTATAATTGTAAAAAATTAGGCTTTGATATAGTTTGAAACTATATATCTGTTTTAAACAAAAGAAAAAGACCTGAGACAAATGCCTCAAATCCTTTGTATAGCGTGTTTTATAGCTTTATTTCAGTTATGCTCTTCAAACGCTTTATTAGTAATTCTTATAAGTGACTATGGCTTGTTATTAGAAAAGACTATAATACTCTTCGAAAATCTCTTCAAACCGCGTCAACGTCGCCTTGCCGTACTCAAGTACAGCCTACGGCTAGTTTCCTAGTTTGCTCTTTGATTTTCATTGAGTATGAGTCTACTCTAATCAACTCTTTTCCTGTTCGAGTGGGACGACTACTAGTGTCTTTCCTAAACTGGCTAGGACTTTTAAGACTGTGTCCAACTGAGGACTAGTCTTGCCTGTTTCCATCCTAGCTATGACAGGCTGGCTTATTCCACTGACTTCTTCTAGCTTTTTCTGACTGATTCCTTGCTCATGCCTGGCTTCAATCAGCTCACTCATGATAGCCACTCGCATATCACTTTCAAGGATTTCCTCCTTGGTAAAGAGTTGAGACCGGACATCCTTCCAATTACTCCCAATAGCACTCTTCTTCATCTCTTAACCCTCTTTCTTTTACGTCTATGTATTTTTTGAAAAAATGAGCGAATTATAATTCGATAGATTGACCAGGGGGTTTAAAATTGGTGCTAGCTTGTTTCTTAAGCGCTTTTCCTTTTCTAGGATAGAGCAGATCCTGTTTTGACCATCCTAATTTTCCATGATGGATCCAGTAGTAGATGGTAGAAATTCCCACGTTAACGCCCTTAGCCTTGACCATCATTTCAGGCGAAAATTTTTGGTTATGATAGTGGAGAATCTTTTCCTTTAGTTCCTTGGTCAATCTTGATTTCTTGACCGAGCGCTTGCGATTATTTTCATAAGACTGTTGAGCATAGTCGGCAGAATAAACCTCTTTAAAGCGTCCTTTTCCAAGACATTGTCGGACTGTCCCACGCTTGTTTCAGTATGGATAGTTTGAGGAGCTTTTCCAAGTAAAGAGGCGATTTCTCTATTTGATTTCCCTTCTTTTTTCCATCGGGTAAATTCCCAAACTAAGTTCCACTGCTAATCCAAGTGGAAGTTAGTCTGATAAAAATCCTAAAAACCAGTGGAAATCCGTGTCAGGGTAAGTTCCACTGGTTTTACTAATGCTTGATTTCATTGCTTTTATAGCTGAAAGAAATAGAAAAAAAGAGCGCACAAAATCCCCTCATCTGAAAGCGTTTCAGATTAAGTTCCACTATGGTGGAAGTTAGTGTGAGACGTTTGAATGGGGTTGAAGATTAGTTTTTAGAACGTATGTTGGAGTAATTTAGAAGACTGACAGACGTCTTCTGCAGATATTTTAGAAATGCCTAGAAGCTTAGGAATCTCTTCTCCATAGGTAAATGCAAAGAGTTCATAGGCTGACTTTCCATTCAAAGCAGCGCGTTTGACACTGTTGACATGCGAACAAACGAGATTGATGTCCTCTTGAGTTAAATTGTCAAAAGAAGTTCCCTTAGGTAGAATGTCTCGAATCAGCGTGTGATTTTTCTCAATTCTCCCTTTCTGGTCAGAGCGATTAGGGTCACAAAAGAAGAGTTTACTCTCTCCTCGCACATCCATTTCGATGTCATCAACCCTTGCAAACTCTCCACCATTATCGGTAAGAATGACAGGGAAGAGTTGGAAGAAATCTTTGTCAGCTTGGTGAAGAGTGTTCTTGATATCATAGAGGTGTTTGGTAACCTCAAGGGCAGTTTTATTATCCAGAAGTCTAGCGAAGATAAAGTTACAGAAAGACAGGTTGAAGGTGAGTAAGACTTTCCCTCCCATCCTCCCCAGAACTGTATCCATTTCTAGCCAAGAGTCTAGTTGATTAAGGGCTAAATAGTTTTGGAAATCCTCATAGGAACGGCCTTTTTTAGCTTCTTTAGGGATGGAAGGTAGCTTATTTTTCCGTCTTTCTTTGAAATTAACGGCTCTGGCTAGGTCAATAGGAGCGATAGATAGGTATCCTTTTCGGATGTGTCGATAGACAGTTGAGGAGCTGACATCAAGGTTATGAGTTTTGAGGATATGATAGATGTGTTGTCCCTTTTTAACCCCATCAGAAATGACTTTGTCCATTTCCCAGAAGGTCTTGGAATTGAGAGGAGTTCCTTCACGAGCTTCAACAAGAGTTTGTTCGTACTGTTTTTGAGCTTGCTTAGCGAGGTAGAAGATTTTCTGATAGCCACAGTTTTGTCTTCTTTTAGGGCAGCCGTTACAGACAAAGGGAGCTTTGTCGAGTAGAGGGCAAGGAAGGTTGTTAGAGGTAGAGTCTCTAATTTGTTTATTTCGTTTGACTTCTTTAGAAACAGTAGTCGGGTCTTTTAGAATAAGTTGTCCAATAGCTTTGAAGGTTTCACCGCGCTCTAAGCCTAATTGGATATCATTACGGTCTGAAAGGGTAAGGTGTTTATGTTTTGTCATAGTAGACCTCATTTCTAACTCAAACGTCTCACACTTAATTCCACCATAAAAATCCGTTTTAGACTAATTTCCACTTCGGCTAGCCAAGTGGAAGTTACTTTGAGAAGTTACCCTTTTTCCATCGTTCGATTAAGCGACGACTATCGATTGTCAAATGTTTGCCTTTTGTAGTATAATTGTCTTGCATCTCCGTGACTTTTAATCATTTCAATCTTAAATTGGACTTTTTTTTACTTGGGTTGTACTTAATCTATAAGGAAGACAAGAAAAAGAGTATCAATCAAGTAAAGTCACAAAGTCACATTAGCTCCGAGCAACCATTGCAAATCGAGGTACTCATACAATGATTAAAATATTTCTCTCTGCCTTTTCTGTCATTCTCTTTGCTATCCCTATCATAGCTTATTCTTTTTTTCCATCTTCTAATCTTAATATTTGGCTATCTACCAGACCTATCTTGGCACAGATTTATGCCTTCCCCTTAGCTACTGCAACTATGGTTTCTATTTTAAGTTTCGTATTTTTTTCCCTATCTTTTTACAAGAAAAATAAACAAATACGGTTTTATTCTAGCATCTTTCTCTTACTATCGTTCATATTACTATTATTCGGAACAGATAAAACCCTTTCTTCCGTATCAAATAAGACTAAAACCTTAAAATTAGTAACTTGGAACGTCGCTAATCAAATAGAAGCACAACATATTGAGCGAATTTTTAGCCATTTTGATGCCGATATGGCTATATTCCCTGAACTAGCTACCAATATCAGAGGTGAGCAAGAAAACCAGAGAATCAAACTATTGTTTCATCAAGTTGGACTTTCTATAGCCAACTATGATATTTTTACTTCTCCACCTACTGACAGTGGAATAGCTCCTGTGACTGTGATTGTCAAGAAAAGTTATGGTTTCTATACAGAAGCTAAAACTTTCCATACAACACGGTTCGGGACAATTGTATTACATTCGAGAAAACAAAATATACCAGATATCATTGCTTTGCATACTGCTCCTCCTCTGCCAGGTTTAATGGAAATCTGGAAGCAAGACTTAAACATCATTCATAATCAATTGGCTTCAAAATATCCAAAGGCTATTATTGCAGGTGATTTTAATGCAACTATGCGTCATGGAGCACTTGCAAAAATAAGCTCTCATAGGGACGCATTAAATGCACTACCACCTTTTGAAAGAGGAACTTGGAATAGCCAAAGTCCAAAACTTTTTAATGCAACAATAGATCATATTTTATTGCCTAAAAACCACTACTATGTTAAAGATTTAGACATTGTAAGTTTTCAAAACTCTGATCATAGATGTATTTTTACAGAAATCACATTTTAATTATTTTATACTCTTCGACAATCTCTTCAAACCACATCAGCATCGCCTTACCTTAGACATATGGTTACTGACTNNCAAAACAGTGTTTTGAGCAACCTACGGCTAGCTTCCTAGTTTGCTTTTTGATTTTCATTGAGTATTATATAAAATCACCCCTCTAGTGTTCATAAACTAGAGGGGGAATTTGTATCATACTATCGTTTAACGCACTTCTGCATTGATTTTTTCTTCGAGAGACGCTTGGATTTTTTCCATATATCGTGCGACTTCTTCGTCCGTTAAGCTGTCTTCTGGATTTTGGAAGGTCAAGCTATAAGCCATGGACTTCATACCAAGTCCCAATTTCTCACCTGAGAAGACGTCAAAGAGTTTGATATCTGTCAAACGTTTCACGCCGGCAGCTTGGATAGCATCTACAACTTCTTGATGAGTCACTTCTGCCTTGAGGAGAAGGGCAACGTCACGGCTGACTGCCGGGAATTTGGTGATTTCTACAAATGGAGTCGCTAGCTGAAGCGCAGCTTCGATAGCTGAAAGGTTAAGCTCAGCTACATACGTTTCTGGAATATCATAAGCCTTAGCAGTGACTGGATGCACTTGACCAAGGAAACCAAGAACTTGGTCACCGAGTGAAATCACGGCTGTTCGACCTGGATGAAGGCTAGCAATTTCAGCTGTTGCTGTATAAGTCACTGCAAGTCCCAAGCGAGTAAAGAGCGCCTCTAGGATTCCTTTAGCATAGAAGAAATCAACTGGAACTGCTGCTGTTTGGAAATCTTTTTCAGCAACCAAGCCTGTCAAGGCAAAGGCAAAACTGTTGATTTCATTTGGAAGTTCTTCTTTTGGATTACCTGTTTGTTCAAAGACTTTTCCAATCTCGTAAAGGGCCAAATTTTTGTTCTTACGAGCCACATTGTAGGCAACTGTATCTAGGATACCTGAGATCATATTTTGGCGGAGGACTGAACGGTCCACTGTCATTGGCCACATGAGTTCAGTAAGGTTACTTGGTTGAGCCGTAAACTCAACTGCTTTTTCAGGAGTAGTCAGAGCGTAGGTGATGATTTCTGTCAAACCTGCTCCTTCAGCAATGGTACGAACTTGACGGCGGAGTTTCTGTGTGGCTGTCAATTCACCTGCTGTACCATCGTCTTTTGGAAGGCTGGTTGGCAAGCGATCATAGCCATAGATACGAGCGATTTCTTCAAAGAGGTCTGCCTCGATAGTGATATCCCAGCGACGACGTGGGACGCTGACTGTAAAGCTGTCTGCATTTCCAGAAAGACCAAAGCCAAGACGACGGAAGACGTCTTCTACATCAGCATAAGAAAGATCAGTTCCGAGGACACGGTTAACATCAGCAAGAGTTGAAGAAACTTCTACGTCTGATGTGTCAAGTTCCCCAGCTGAAACAATACCTTTACGCACAGTCGCACCTGCAAGTTCCGCAATCAGGCTAGCTGCCGCATCAAGGGCTTCATTAACTGTTGCCACATTGATGCCTTTTTCAAATCGAGAAGACGATTCTGAACGAAGGTTCAGGCGACCACTTGTCTTGCGGATAGATTTGCCATTGAAAACAGCAACTTCAAGGACGACACGACTAGACTTTTCAGAGATTTCTGTTGCTTGACCACCCATAACACCTGCAAGGGCTACTGGTTTGTCTGCGACAGTGATAACTAAGTCATTCACCTCTAAGTCACGTTCTTCACCATCTAAAGTCACTAATTTTTCACCAGCACGCGCTTCACGCACACGGATGTCAGTCCCTTCAAAGGTATCCAAGTCAAAGGCGTGCATTGGTTGACCAAAGTAGAGCAGGATGTAGTTTGTCACGTCCACTACGTTGTTAATAGGACGGATTCCTTCGTTCATGAGAAGGTTTTGCAACCATTGTGGACTTGGTGCAATCGTCACATTATCCAAGATACGAGCTGCATAGTAAGGCGCCTTGTCTGTATCAATGCCCACAGAAAGAACATCTGCTGCAGCTTGGTCAGTTTCTGAAAGAGTAAATTCTTTAAAGTTGACTGCCTTGTCATAGATAGCTGCCACTTCGTGAGCCACTCCACGCATAGAAAGGGCATCTGCACGGTTTGGTGTGATAGACAGTTCGATGATTTCATCATCCAAGTCTAGGTATGAGAAGACTTCCTCACCTGGAACGGCATTTTCTGGCAAAATTTGGATGCCATCTGCGAATTCCTTAGGCACAACTGAGTCAGAAATTCCCAATTCGCCAAGCGAACAGATCATTCCAAGTGACTCTAAACCACGGATTTTTCCTTTTTTGATTTTGTAGTTGTCAGCGATGCGAGCTCCTGGAAGAGCCACCATAACCTTGATACCAGCACGCACATTTGGGGCACCACAGACGATTTGACGGGCTTCTTCTTCGCCAACGTTAACCTGACAAACATGAAGGTGAGTTTCTGGCACATCTTCGCAGGACAAGACCTCACCGACGACAATTTTTGAGAGACCAGCAGCCGGTGATTCGACACCTTCTACCTCGATCCCTGTGGTTGACATTTTTTCAGCCAACTCCTGTGATGGCACATCAATGTCCACCAATTCTTTTAACCATTTATAAGATACAAGCATAATTTAGTTCTCCAGAATGACCATTGCCACACTGGTTCTTTTCCTTTCCTATCATTTCAATAGAAGAATCCTCTTCTTACCTTAATTTCTTTCGCAGTAACCAATCCGTATCTACTTTTTGACCAACCATAAAATGATGTTGGCTAAATTTTTCAAAACCATATCGATTATAAAACGCTTGAGCTTTTGTATTATGCTCCCAAACACCTAACCAAGCCCAAGAAAAACTATTTTTTGTAGCAAGTTCAAGAGCAAATTCAAACAGTTGCTTACCGAATCCAAATCCTTGGAATTTTTGTAGCACATAGAGGCGTTGAATTTCAAAAGCGTCCTCTAATTCTCTCTCAGTTTGAGCACTTCCCCAGTTGACTTTGAGAAAACCAGCTATCTCCTCTTCATGCATAATGAAATAGGTTTCGGAGTCAGGATTTTCCAACTCAGTTGATAAAACTCTCAGACTATAAGCCTCTTCAAAGTATTCCTGTAACTGCTCTTCCGTATTATCATGAGCAAATGTTTCACGAAAGGTTTGTTTGGCAATTTTAGCCAACACCTCAACATCTACCATTTCTACTTTTCTAATCATTATTTAAACTGCTCTGAGAAGCGGACATCTCCTTGGTAGAATCCACGGATATCGTTGATTCCGTAACGGAGCATGGCTACACGCTCTTGTCCAAGACCAAAGGCAAATCCAGAGTAAACAGTCGCATCGATACCACTCATTTCAAGGACACGTGGGTGAACCATACCGGCCCCCATAATTTCGATCCAACCTGTTTTCTTACATACGTTACAGCCTTCTCCACCACACTTGAAGCAAGAAACATCCACCTCAACAGATGGCTCTGTGAATGGGAAGTAAGATGGACGCAGACGGATTTGACGCTCTTCACCGAACATTTTTTGCACAATCAACTGAAGGGTTCCTTGAAGGTCAGCCATAGAGATATTTTTCCCAACTACCAAGCCTTCGATTTGGTGGAATTGGTGACTGTGGGTCGCATCGTCCGTATCGCGACGGAACACACGCCCTGGTGAGATCATTTTCAAAGGACCTTTAGAGAAATCATGGGCATCCATAGCACGCGCTTGAACTGGAGACGTGTGAGTACGGAGTAAGATTTCTTCTGTGATATAGAATGTGTCCTGCATATCACGGGCTGGGTGGTCTTTGGGAAGGTTCATACGTTCAAAGTTATAGTAGTCTTGCTCCACTTCAAAACCATCCACGACTTGGTAACCCATCCCAATGAAGATATCTTCGATTTCTTCACTAGTTTGTGTCAAAACGTGACGGTGACCAGTCGCAACTGGATGACCTGGAAGGGTCACATCGATACTCTCGCTTGCTAATTGAGCTGCAACTTTCTTTTCTTCCAAGAGCTTAGCAGTTTCTTCAAAAGCTGCTGTCAAGACATCACGAGCTTCATTGACGTGTTTCCCAATGATTGGACGCATCTCAGCAGAAACATCTTTCATCCCTTTGAGGATTTCAGTGAGCGAACCCTTTTTACCAAGGACAGAGACACGCAAATCTTGCATCTCTTTTTCATTTTCAGCAGTAATCTGCTTCAAGCTAGCCAGCGTTTCTTCACGAAGCGCTTTTAATTGTTCTTCAATAGTTGACATAATTCCTCCATCAGTCGCTCGTAGATAAAAAGAAAACCACATGCCAAAAACTCCACTCGGAGCGTTGACACGCGGTACCATCCGTTTTCATCTGACAAGTCAGACCTTCATTTCTAAATCCATGCGCAAGTGAATTCACCCAGCTTTCATATAGAGAGCTTGCAGTCACGGCTCTCCTCCCTGATATACTTCCCTTGGGCTACTAGTCTTTCAGATTCCTATTCAATTACTACTTAGTTTATCAGATTTTTACCATTCTTGCAAGACCTATCTTACTTCTGCTTGTTAGCTTATTCTTATCTAACTTTATAGCGGATTGAAATAAGATGAAAACAAATCGATTGGGAAAGTAAAATTAATTTCTATAAACGTTTTAGCAATTGTTTCGTACTATTTTAGATTCAGTCTACTATATATAACCAATCTATCCTAAGTTAACTATTTATAATCGGCTCTCTGTAACAAAATTAAATTAATTAATCCCCCTATAAAATAAAGAGGTTTAGAATTTGATGTCTTCCAAACCTCTTTATTTCATATTTAATGAGATGCTGCCTTAACCGTGATAATATCTAATCATCAATAAACAAACTATTTGAATAAGGATTCTCCATTTGATTCAATCACTCCTTTATACCAAGTAAAGGACATTTTCTTATATCGATTGAATGTACCACTTCCATCATCGTTTCGATCAACATAAATGAGACCGTACCTCTTAGAAAGCTGTGCAGTGGACATAGAAACGCAGTCAATACATCCCCAAGACGTATAGCCCATAATTTCCACACCATCTTGTAGAGCTTCAGCTACTTGCAATAAATGTTCTTTCATATACTGAATTCTATAATCATCTTGGACTGTTAAGTTATTAAATTCATCTTTTATTAGTTGATCTTTAGCACCTAATCCGTTTTCTACTATAAATAATGGGATTTGATAACGGTCATAATATCTATTTAAAATTATACGTAGTCCAATTGGATCAATTTGCCATCCCCACTCAGAAGACTCTAAATAAGGATTTACTAAACCACCAATAATATTCCCTTGTCCTGAATTATACTGTGTTGGAAGAGCAGATTGAGTCACACTCATGTAATAGCTAAAGGATAAAAAATCTACGGTATAATTTTTTAATAACTCTGCATCTTCAGCTGCAAACTCTATGTTAATGTCATGTTCCTTAAAATATCTTTTTGCATAATTCGGATAATAACCTCTAACATGCACATCTGAAAATAGATAATTTAGATTCTCATACTCATGAGTCGCCCATACATCTTTTGGATTTGGAGTCATTGGATAAGCTGGCATAGCTAATACCATACATCCCACCTTAAACTCTGAATGAATCTCTCGAGCAATTTTTGTAACCAAACTCGAAGCGACTAACTCATGATGTATAGCTTGATATAATTCTTGTTTCGAAAGATTCTCCTTAGGTATATCTATTCCTCCACTAGTAAACGGTAATTCCAAAACAGAGTTTACTTCGTTAAATGTAAGCCAATATTTAACTTTATCTTTATACCTTTCTAAAACTGTTCGAGCAAATTTTTCATAAAAATGAATCATTCTCCTATCAATCCATCCATGATATTTTCTTGCTAAATATAATGGAGTCTCATAGTGTGAAAGAGTTACAAGTGGTTCTATCTCGTGAGCATGTAGTTCATCAAACAATTCATCATAATATTTCAAACCAGCTTCGTTAGGTTCTTCCTCATCTCCTTTTGGAAAAATTCTACTCCATGCAATAGAAGTGCGAAAAACATTAAAGCCCATTTCAGAAAACAAGGATATATCTTCCTTATATTTATGATAAAAATCAATACCTAATAATTTTAAGTTATCTTCTGTAGGATTTTCTGTTGCTTCTCCTAATCCACCTTTGGGTAACACATCCTGAACTGATAATCCCTTACCATCTTCATTATATGCTCCCTCTACTTGATTAGCTGCAACAGCTCCACCCCAAAGAAAATCATCTGGAAAAATGGTCATAACTTTCCTCCATTATAATATTACCAGTAATTCCTTAGAATGCTCGATTGTCTGATTATTAGGTAATACTAATACATCTAGAAAATCGTTGGTATTCGTTACAATTACTGGTGTAACTGTTTCGTAGCCTTTACTCTTGATTAAATTTAAGTCCATTTCAAAAATCAACTGATTTTTGAAAACTCTGTCTCCTTCTTCTACATGACTAATAAAACCTTGACCTTTTAGCTCAACAGTATCTAATCCAATATGAATTAGTAACTCAACACCCTCATCACTCTTCAATCCAATTGCGTGCTTAGTCGGAAAAATATTTGTAATTTTCCCATCAAATGGTGCATAAACCTTACCCTCACTTGGGATAATCGCTACTCCGTCTCCAATTAGTTTATCTGAAAATGTTTTATCCTGGACATCGCTTAACGGAATGATTTCTCCTGATATAGGAGAAAATATCATTTTTTTATTTGAAACTCCAACTTCAACTTCTAAATTGCTAGAACTCCCTTCTTCATCGATTCCAAATATATAAGCTAATACAAAGGTAATAACAACCGAAATGACTGCCACAATTAAAGCATTTACAATATTTGATGGCACATCAGAATAAATAAATTGAGGCAACGCTATCAAAGCTGGGACAGCAAATAGATATGCTTTAACACTAGTAAGACCTGCAAACAATCCCGCTAATCCACCACCAATCATAGCTGCATAAAGCGGTTTTTTATATTTTAAAGTCACACCATATAATGCAGGTTCGGTAATCCCTGCAAGTAAGGCTGAGAAACCTGCTGCAAAAGCAATTTGTTTTGTATTATTATTTTTACTCTTTAATGCAACAGCCATCGAAGCAGCCCCTTGAGCTAAGTTTGACCCTAACATTGCTGGAAGAATTAATACGTCTGGAGTAGCAATAGATGCCGCCAAAAAAATAGGTGCAAAAGCCCAATGCATTCCAGTCATAACAATAAATGGCATAATAGCGCCAAGAATAGCTAATGTAAGCCATCCAGCTACACCATACATTTGCCCAACTAGATTTGATAATCCTTCACCAACAATTACTCCAATAGGTCCGACTACAACTAAGGCAATACAGCTTGATACTAATAATACTAGCGTAGGTTGCAAAAAACTCTTAGTAACAGCTGGTGTTAATTTAGCAATCATTTTTTCAATATATTTCATCAACCAAACCATAATAAGAATTGGAACGACTGACGAACCATAACTAGCTGGTGTCACAGGTACACCAAATAAACTAAGAGGATTCCCTGATTGCACCATTTGAACAAAATTTGGATGGAGAAGTACACCTGCTACAGACATAGCTAATGTAGATGTTACTTTTAATTTTTGTGATGCAGAATAAGCTAATAACAGCGGTAAGAAATAATATGGAGCATCCCCAAAAAATGTCAAAAAAGCAATAGTCTGAGAATCTGATTGCAATATACCAAGCATTGGTGAAATAATTACCAAGACTTTCAGCATACCTCCCCCTAACATTGCTGGAATGATTGGAGTCATGGAACCAGCGATATATTCAATGATTCTTTCTAAAATATTCCCTTTGTGCCCTTGATCAACTGAATCTGTTTCAAAATTGCCAAGTTTAATGAATTCTTTATAATAATTGGCTACATCATTACCAAGTATAATTTGATATTGCCCATTCTTTTTCATAATACCTATTACACCTGGTATCTTCTTCACATCATCATCATTGACTAAATTTTCATCTTTTAATTCTAATCTTAAACGTGTTACACAATGGGTAACTCTATTGACATTTTTTTCGCCTCCAATTACATCGAGGATTTTTTGTACTGTATCTTTATAACTCATGGTATTCTCCTATTCTATTAATCTAAATTTTTTGTTAAACGACGAATATGAGCCATCAAATAAACTAATTCACTAGAAGTCAGCAAATAATTGTACTCAGTTTGTATAAACATTGCCACCTGTTCACCACATTCATATTCTCTAGGATATTTATTTTTCATTAATGCTAACAAGTCTTCATCATCATCGTCACAATAAGTTGTATTTTCAACCAAGCGATGGGCAAATAATTTTATATGAGTTATGAATCTATAATAATCAATAGAATCTTGGTTAAACTCAGTACAATAGAAATCTTGAATGATTTTCTCAATTCCCATAATTATTTCAGTGATTTTATACGACTCTTGAAAATTATTTTCTAAATTAGCATTAACAAAATGTAGCGCTATGAATGCAGCTTCGTCAATTGGAAGTTCAATACCTAACTCTTTTTTTATTATTTGTAAAGCCCTTTTCCCAAGCTCAAATTCTTCTTTATAATATTTCGAGATTTCCCAGCGTAGGGGATTCGAAATAATAATCCCTTCTTTATAACGTTCTATGCTCGAAGAAATATGATCCGTTAAATTAATATAGATAATTTCATCAAAATTATTACCCAATGTTATTTTACCTAGGTTAATTATTTTTTCGGTAATGTACACCAACTCCAAAGGAACGTTAATAAACATCTCTGTAAAACGGGTCATATTATCTCTATTTTTGAGAAAAAAACTTTTCTCAATATCAATTGGATTTACTTTATCTCCAATTTTTCTTCCAAAAGCTATTCCCCTTCCAAAAAGAAGAATATCGATATCTTTTTTACTTTGCGCAATTACGGCATTGTGGTTTAGTATTCGTTTTATGATCATAAAATTTCCCTTTTAAAATAAAAGGAACCTACTTAAAAACATCAAGAAACTTCTTCTGATGTGATTAAATAGGTTCCTGCTCACTTGTATTAGTGATAACATCCTTTTATTTCAATTTTTAATGGTGACATGAAGCTTAAATAATTAATAACTCTGTAACCGTTTTTATTTTATGATATTTCAATCTATTTGTCAAGTACTTGTAGAAATTTTTTTATTTTGTGTGATTCGAATGTGAAAATGTCAACAGCCTCACTAAAGAAATGAAAATCATACATAGAAATTTTTAAAAGTTTTCTCTATCGTAAACCTGCCACTAGTTCAGAAGCTATACTAGCTGATTCCAAACGTAATATGGTCATTTCATCTACCTTCCCTAATAATGGCATTGCGCCATACCAAACAATGGTCTTGTTTACCAAAAGAATAGGCGTGACTATTTTTGATTGAGTAAAAGATACTTTAATTTTCTGGCTCTTCAACTGGTCTAGCCATGCTTTATTTGCAACCGTCTCTGGTATACATATCTCAATTTGACTAATCCTAAATTCTTTTAGAAAATTCATCAGTTTTGTCTGGTGCACATAAGGTAAAATAAGCAGACATTCCTGTCTTTCCCCTGCCAAGTCCTCTCTCAACACCTTCTCATATCTACTATCAACATAAACGAATTGTTTCTCCTCACCCTCGATGACACGATAATCCATCTTTCGATAAGCTACTTGTCGTTTCTGAAACATCTTTTCTAAATAAGGAACATGAATATCCACATAATCGAAAATCCGCACCAAAGACTTATCCTTGTAGTTTCTATGAATCCGACCTGCATACTGAATTAAATTATTTTTCCAAGAAAAGGGTGCTGCCAATATAAGCGTGTCTAGCTGAGGCAAGTCAAAACCTTCGCCAATGTATTTTCCAGTAGACAATAAAACAAACCCTTTATCTAACTGTTCTAACGTCTCCATTAAACTTGTTCTATCTCGGACTTTGGTTTTTCCGCTAATAATATAACAGTCATCAACCTCTTTCTCTTTCAATAACTTTTCAAAGACATCTATCTGTTGAATTCGATTGACTAGAACCAAGATATTCCGCCCTTCTGCCACTTGGTCTAGAATATCCTTGATAATCAACTGATTCCTCACTGAGTCAGTAGCAATCCAATCACTAAGCTGTATAAAATTACTTGCTTTGGTCTTTTCAATCTCCAAATGACCAAAAGAAGTGAATCTTAATTGCAATTGCCGTTTAAAATCCGTTTCCCTCTTATCAGCAGTATGGAGTATCTCACCAATTCTCTGAAAAACAATAGGCTCATGACCATTCTTACGCTCAGGCGTAGCCGTCAAACCGTAAAGATACTTCCCTCTAAACTGAGCAACAACTTTTTCAAACATCAAGGCAGAGACATGATGACACTCATCCACAATCATCATCTCATACTCATCCAAAAGACTTTGACTATTTTCCAACTTAAATAGAGATTGGATCATAACGACATCAACCAGTCCACTCAACCATTTCTTAGTCCCACCGTACTGCCCGACATAGCCTATTACCCTTTCACGACCTGATGGCGTATAACGGGTAGCTTCTTCCTCTTCGAAAGTCAAAAAACACTTTAGGCGATCCAGCCACTGGTCTAAGAGTTGCCTATTATGAACTAGGATAATTGTTTTTGTTTTCCGTTCAGAGATAAGAGCAGCACCTAAAACGGTCTTTCCAAAACCGGTCTCCGCATGAAGTAAACCATTTTCTTTAGAAGTCATATCTGACAGGGCTAACTCTTGCTCAAAAGTGAGTTCTCCCTTAAATTCCACTCTAATAGACCTTTGTACCTTTCTCCTATCTTCCACAGATCCCTGCTCATACTCAATGAAAATCAAAGAGCAAACTAGGAAGCTAGCCGTAGGCAGTACTTGAGTACGGCAAGGCGAAGCTGACGTGGTTTGAAGAGATTTTCGAAGAGTATTAAATTTATCTTGCAATGGATACAGCAAACCTCTTGGCAGCCATAAATAATGATCGGATTCTCCAAATAAATACATTCGCTCAGGAATTTGATAGGTTGGCTGTCGCATAGCCTGCTTTAAATAAAATTCGGGATTAGAAAATGAAGCCATATTTTTCAAGAAAAACAGCGTCTTGGGTGTCACAGACGATTTTTCAAGTTGGATCATATTGGATAAGACGACCTTCAACTCCTTATCCAATTCTTCCTTACCTAACTCCTCTTGGATTAACAGTGCCACTTTAGCAGTTGAAACCCTCTGAATTTCTTGTAGATACCTCCATTGGTCTTCATAAGGCTGAAAATGTTCATCCACAAAGACCGTTCGCCCTTGATGATAAGCTTCTCCTTGAAAAGGAAGGGCAATCAAATTACCAAATCCACCTTTAGGAAGAACATCCTGATTTGGAAACATGCGATCAAAAGAATCAAAGGACAGTTGCATACTTTCCTGCATTGCCAGTTCTAACAGTTTCTTTCCAAACAAGCGAGCCTCTCGACTCGGAATCGCTTCCTCAAAGAAGAACCAAATATGGAGTCCGTGACCCGAACGAGAAATCTCTAAATGGGCTTCCATCTGGCGTTCCCTGGCTATTCTTCGAATGGTTAAACCAGCTTCTTTCCAATCTCCTTCATCCAAATCAAGTACCAAAAAATAACAGCTATCATCTAAGTGCATAGGAAAGATACCGATAGCTGTCTCCCCACGAAAATGAGATTTCAAAACGGAATCCGTCAATGTCTGGAAACTCCGTTTTTCAGGTGACAACTGCTTCCAACCATAATCATAGGATGGAAAATACTGAATTTTCCCTTGATCATTGATAAAACTCTTAGCATAAACATCAAAACGGCCAGCAAACACGGAGGTAAACAATTGTAATTTTTCTTGCGTCGTCAAGTGACTACTTTGAAGTTGGAACATCTCCTCGAACCGAGAGCGTTCCATAACAAACTGACTCTTGTCTTTAAGACGTTTACACAAGAAAAACTCACTATCCCCATTAAAAGAAGAAAAGACATCAAGTACTTCTACCACAATTCCATCCAAAGACACAAAAACAGCCATAACAATCACCTCCTTGATTCCTATAGGCTGATTATAACAAGAATAGCTGAAATTGTACACGAAAATAAAATCCGAATAGTACTCATTTTGTATGTGGCTAATATTCCGTCTCGCTCCGGAATGTACGAGGTAAATAGAGTTTAAACGAGCAGTCTATAAAATTCAAAAAACGCATATTATCAAGTGGCCTAAAACTTTGATGATATACGTTTTCTTGTGAGAATATTTACTTCATTTTTTCCTAAAATTCAATGTTTACTCAGTATTAGGATTATGAAAAATCGAGGTCTAAATCTAGATACATTTTTTCTGAAGACAAATCATTTTGACCACCGAGCAAGAGATTTTCAAAAAAAGCTGTTAAAAACTCAGGACGTCGCTGTAAAATCTTTGCATTATCTAATACCAAGGCATCACGAAAATACTTGGCATGTTGCTGAAATGGTGTATTATCAATATCAAAACCAAACTCACGAAGATACTGAATCAAAAAGACCGTTACTGTCCGAGTGTTTCCTTCGCGAAATGGATGAATCTGCCAGATTCCTGAAATAAAATGCTGGATTTGTTTAACCACATCCGCCTGAGTTAGTGTCGCATATGCAACTTGTTTTTCCTGATTAAAATCATAATCCAAGGTCATTTGAATCATGGAGTAATCAGAGTACACAACACTTTCACCATTCAAAACAGGTTCATTCTTTGTGATATTGGTCTGACGAAATTGCCCCACCGGAATAGAGGGTTCAAATATATCTTGAAACAACTCCTTATGAATAGCAAGTAAGGTCGCAGGACTAAAGCTAAAGCCTCTTCGAGACAATAGTTCTACAATACGTAGAGAAACCAAGTCTGCCTCTTCCGTACTTGCATCAATAGTATGGTGATAAGCCGTTGCATCCTCATAAACCTGCTCGTAAGTCAGTTCACCCCGGGACTGTTTCTCAGCCAAAGATTCCATATACGCTGATGGCACTAGATTGTCAACTTTCTGCAGACCAAAACCTATCCGCCATAAGTCACGCTTAGCTTCATAAGACAAGTTTGGGTTGTCAATGTTGTAAGTTGGTTGCATAGAAATATCCTTTCAATTGTTTTTCTGTGTCATCGGTAAATGGTGAAATTGGGGTGAACTATAAAAAACATTCATAATAAGTTCTATGAAGAAGTAATAAAAGAGTTATACTCAACATCCCATGCACTCATTTGTAATGCCTTTTGGATGAATGGTTTGATTAAATGAATAATTCTAGCTTGCATACTTATCAAACTCATAGGATACACCACTCTGAACTCGTTGGTTTGTTCAAATCCCCCAACACCTGAGAAGAAACTGCAATGTTGTACTTCTCAGAGCGGTTCGAACTTAGAGGGGTTGTTGTGTAGTGAGCTGGTTTTTAATCAAAGCTATAAAATTTTAGTATTTTAATTTTAACTGACTAAATTATTATTCTCTATAAATTCTATAAATTTTTCAGGGGGATATTTAAAAGATTCAATTCCATAAAAATCTTCTAAAGCCCTAAAATTTTCAACTTTATAAGGTGACTTACCACTTATTTTTGCCTGATGTTGTCTAATTTCATTTAAATGTCTTTTACCTTTTTGTGATTTAACTACAGTAACTGTCACTATTTTTTTATAATCAGTTTTTTGCAATCCATAAAAATTTTCTAGTAGGAACAAACTCGATAATATTTTAGCTCTAACGTTAGCATATGGAATATTTTTTGAATTCTTAAACTCTATTAAATATAATTTACTATCAGCATCTACAGGAAGAAGAGGCAGAATTGTATCTACAGATTGCCATTTATCAAAGCTATGTTTTTTAAAAATAATTTCTGAAATCTTATCAAAATTATAACAAGTATATTTAGAGTTTACCAAATTATAGTTAGAATCAGAATCATATGAGCAGGTTTTAATATCGCTACGACATTCAGAAAATCTAATATTAAAATCATGTAATATAGAGAAAATTATTTTACTCACCATCAAAATCCTCCGCTAGCTCCTCAAGGCGATTTAAAGGAACATACATTTGCTCATAAATCTTATCAATCGAGTCAGTAACATCTTCAATAGAACTATTAGCAAGATAATACTTAACAGAATCATTTGTATCATTTTTTTTGCTAAATATATCAATCGCTTCAACTAAATAAGGACTATGGGAATTGATTAAGATATGTAATCCAAATTCTTTCTGAAGTAATACTATAATTTCAGCAAATTTCAATTGCCATTCTGGATGTAAATGGACTTCTGGTTCATCTAAAATGAGTGTCCCATTTTCTCTAATCACACCATTTTCTAAAAGAGATTTAATTAAATAGAACGTTTTCATACCTGAAGAATAATTGATTATATTAAGTTTTTTTTCATCTTCCTCATCTTCTGAACTATTAACAATATCAGTCTTCAATATATGATTTATTTCATTAAACACCAAATTTAATCTGTCAGTTATCTTAGCTCGTAATGTGTAAGTGTTGTTTCTTTCATCTCTAAGCTGCTCCATTAAATGAGCATTATGATCCAATTTTAAATCAATTTTATTTAAAAATTCATTTAAAAATTTAGTTGAAAATTTATTTAAAAATTTAGTTGAAAATAAATTTTCAACTATTGCAGCAGCATCATCTATGTATACTACATCTGTTTTAAAATTTATCAATTTATCTGCAGTAGCTCTATTTTTGTTAACTTCAACATTTATTTGTTCATCTTTTATTCTTAAAGAAATTAGTCCTGTCAATGGGTCGTATATATTATTTATTTGATTATGAAATTCATCAGTTAAATGAGCAGTTAAAATTTGGTTAAAGATAGATTGGTCTGACTGAGATAAAATTTCTTTTATATTTTCAGATAAAACATTTAGGTCCAAATCCTTAATATTTAATACAAAGTATTTTGAATTTCGTTTATTGAATTCATTAATTGATTCAATGATACTCTTCTTAAGGGATTCATTATTATGTTCACTATAATTTTTATCAAGAAATATCAATAAATTTTTTGAAATGATTTTTGTCAATTCTGTATAAAGGAAACTCGGAACGATTCTTCTAGCAATCCCTATTTCAGAATTATTTTTACGATTCATTTCGATATCAGAGAGATAGTCTTCTAAAAAATCATTAATTGCTTTAGTTCGATCGTTAGAAATTTTTTTTATAACATCATAATTGGCACTAAATATTGAAAATAAAGAACGACTTATTGTACTTTTTCCAGTGCCATTTTGACCTGCAATAACTGAAATTCCATTTATTTCAATTTCTGCATTCTTTACATTACCTATATTTTCTATTGTTAGTTTCATATATATTCTCCTTTCACCATGGAGGCAGTACTATCAGTTTAACACAAACTACATAAAAAAGCAGGTGTGAGGTGTAAATCATCTTCCAAGTATATCTCACTTCACACTACTTCACCAACTTCTTCATATCATCAATACGTGCAACTGTCGCGTCGTATTTGGCTTGGTAGTCGGCTTGTTTGTCGCGTTCTTTTTGGACGACTTCTGGTTTAGCATTGGCGACGAAGCGTTCGTTAGAGAGTTTCTTGCCCACCATATCTAGTTCTTTTTGCCATTTAGCCAGTTCCTTGTCGAGACGAGTCAGTTCTTCTTCGACATTGAGGAGGTCTGCCAGTGGCAAGTAGATTTCTGCTCCTGTGATGACGCTTGACATTGCGAGTTCAGGTGCAGGGATGTTTGATGCAATTTCCAAGTGTTCTGGATTTGTGAAACGTTTGATGTAGTTGACATTGCTGTTAAAGAAGGCTTCCAAGTCACTATCGCTAGTCTTAACAAGGATTGTGATTGGCTTACTTGGTGCTACGTTTACTTCCGCACGCGCATTACGAACGGCACGGATCAAGTCTTTGAGACTTTCCACACCAGTGTGAGCCGCAAGGTCTTCAAAGGCTAGATTAACAGTTGGGTATGCAGCTGTCACGATAGAGCCTTCTGAGATTTGTCCAAAGATTTCCTCTGTCACGAATGGCATGATCGGGTGAAGGAGACGAAGAATCTTATCCAAAGTATAAAGGAGAACAGAACGCGTGATGACTTTCTCTTCTTCGTTGTCACTATAAAGGACTTCCTTGGTCAACTCAACATACCAGTCCGCAAACTCATCCCAGATGAAGTTGTAGAGGATGTGTCCAGCCACACCAAACTCAAACTTGTCAAAGTTGGCAGTTGCTTTTCCGATGGTTTCATTGAGGTTGTGGAGAATCCAGCGATCTGTGACATTTCCAGCTTCCTTGTTGGCAACTTTTTCCACATTGGCAGTTGCTTGCTCAAGGGTCAAGCCTTCATTGTTCATGAGGATGTAGCGAGAGATGTTCCAAATCTTGTTAATGAAGTTCCATGAAGCATCCATTTTCTCGTATGAGAAGCGCACGTCTTGACCTGGTGCAGAACCGTTTGAAAGGAACCAACGAAGGGCATCCGCACCGTATTTCTCAATGACATCCATTGGGTCAATCCCGTTACCGAGAGATTTAGACATCTTGCGTCCTTGCTCGTCACGAATAAGACCGTGGATCAACACGTTTTGGAATGGCTGACGGCCAGTGAATTCCAAAGATTGGAAGATCATACGAGACACCCAGAAGAAGATGATGTCGTAACCTGTAACCAAGGTTGAAGTTGGGAAGTATCGTTTGAAGTCTGCTGAGTCGACATCAGGCCAGCCCATGGTTGAGAATGGCCAAAGGGCAGAACTGAACCAAGTATCCAAAACGTCTTCGTCCTGAGTCCATCCGTCTCCTTCTGGAGCTTCTTCACCGACGTACATTTCACCCTCAGCATTGTACCAAGCAGGGATTTGGTGACCCCACCAGAGCTGACGTGAGATGACCCAGTCGTGGACATTTTCCATCCATTGGAGGAAGGTATCGTTGAAACGAGGTGGGTAGAATTCTACCTTATCATCTGTGTCTTGGTTGGCAATGGCATTTTTGGCCAATTGGTCCATCTTAACGAACCATTGCGTAGATAAGCGTGGCTCCACCACTACACCTGTACGCTCTGAGTGACCAACACTGTGGACACGTTTTTCGATTTTAACGAGGGCACCGATTTCTTCCAACTTAGCCACGACTGCCTTACGAGCTTCAAAACGGTCCATGCCTGCAAATTCGAAGGCAAGCTCATTCATAGTTCCGTCGTCGTTCATAACATTGACTTGTGGCAAGTTGTGTCGTTGACCAACCAAGAAGTCGTTTGGATCGTGGGCAGGCGTGATTTTAACAACACCAGTACCAAACTCGGGATCGGCATGTTCGTCTGCAACGATTGGGATTAGTTTATTAGCGATTGGAAGGATGACGTTTTTACCAATCAAGTCCTTGTAGCGTGGGTCTTCTGGATTGACCGCAACCGCAACGTCCCCAAACATGGTCTCAGGACGAGTGGTCGCAACTTCAAGGGCGCGAGATCCGTCTTCCAGCATGTAGTTCATGTGGTAGAAGGCACCTTCGACATCCTTGTGGATAACTTCAATATCAGAAAGGGCTGTGCGTGCAGCTGGGTCCCAGTTGATGATGAATTCACCACGATAGATCCACCCTTTCTTGTAAAGGTCCACAAAGACCTTACGAACAGCTTTTGACAAACCTTCGTCAAGAGTGAAACGCTCACGAGAGTAGTCTACAGAGAGCCCCATCTTACCCCATTGTTCCTTGATAGTAGTGGCATATTCGTCTTTCCATTCCCAGACTTTCGTCAAGAAAGACTCACGACCCAAGTCATAGCGGGAAATACCCTCGCCACGCAAGCGCTCCTCAACCTTAGCCTGAGTGGCAATCCCCGCGTGGTCCATCCCTGGAAGCCAAAGGGTATCAAAACCTTGCATGCGTTTTTGACGGATGATGATATCTTGCAAAGTCGTATCCCAAGCGTGACCAAGGTGAAGCTTCCCAGTTACATTTGGTGGTGGAATCACGATTGAATAAGGCTTAGCCTTTTGGTCTCCTGAAGGCTTGAAAACATCGGCATCAAGCCATTTTTGGTAACGACCAGCCTCAACCTCGGCTGGATTGTATTTAGGTGAAAGTTCTTTAGACATGTGTTTGTCCTTTCTAGTTAATATCTTTAAATAAAATTAGTATGTAGAAGATATGCCTTGATTCAGCACATCTGATTTTTTCAGTATCTTCTATTAGTAAAAAAGAAACTGTATAAAAATTTTACATTAACTTTCTCTCATTATCTTCAGAATATGTTTATCAAAGTCCGATATAATTTTTTGAGTTCGGTTAAATTTTTCATACTCTTGGATGGCTTTTGAGTCTGCTTGTTTCTTGGAAATGCTTCCTTTTCCTTCTAAGATTTCATATTCATTAAAGGATAGAAAGCGATCAATACTATCTGCCAATCCTCGCATTGTAAACGTATTACGGCGCTCAACTAAACCCTCGATATAATCAAAATAGGCTGTAACAGTTCGCTCTAGTTGTCGAATTTCTTTTTCTTGCAAATAATTTTTGGCTACCGTTACATCTGATTTGAGCACTCGTCCATCAGGTGCATGTTTCCAAGTAGTTAATCCCATTTTTTCTTTACTAGCATCAGCTTGCTGATAGATAATTTCTGCAGCCGTACTTCCAGTAATTGCATAATGAAATTTATTTTGCACCATAGCATAGAAGTTTTTAGTAATATCCGAGTTTCGATCATAATCTATGGCACATTCGGCAAAGATATCCGTAATTTGTTGATAGATTCGGCGCTCGCTAGAACGAATAGAGCGAATTCGTTCTAAAAGTTCACGGAAATAATCTTGTCCGAAAACTGTCTGTCCTTGTTTCAAGCGTTCATCATTCAAAACAAAACCTTTGATGATAAATTCTTTCAAGGTCTTGGTTGCCCAAATTCTAAATTGAGTAGCCTTGCTGGAATTTACGCGATAGCCAACTGAAATGATAGCATCCAGATTGTAATATTCAAGTTCACGTCGGACAGTTCTATTTCCCTCTTGTTGAACCTGTGCAAATTTTGCACAAGTTGACACCTTATCCAACTCACCACTATCATAAATGTTTTTTAAGTGCTTTGTAATGACACTTCGTTCAACTCCAAAGAGCTCTGCAAGACCTTTTTGAGTCAACCAAAGATTTTCATCTTGTAAAAGGATATCTAGCTGAACGTCGCCATTTGGTGTAGTATACAGGATGAAATTAGAAATTTCATTCAAGACAATTTCACCTCCCCCCTTCCATAAACAATTACTTCTCTTTCTTAAACTTTATGCCGTTTTCTTTCAGCTTTTTAACGGTTACGGGACCAATTCCCTTCAAAGCGAGAACTTCTTTTTCAGTCCATTTTTTGAAATCTGAAGACGTACGAATCCCATTTTCAACAAAGATGTGAACAAAATCCATCCGAATTCCCTTCATTTTTTCCTCGCTCATAAAGGAGTACCAGTCGTTTACCTTGGATAAACTTCTTATCATACTGGAATGATTCGAAAATACTGGTTTACGACGGAACTTCTTGGATTCGTTTGTTAAAAATTTCGTTAAAATAATATTTTCTAGTAAATAATCAAACAGAGGATACAAACTAGCTTGTAGCGATTCAACTGAATTTGAACAATAGCATTCTTGGTCTTCTATATCTATAACTTTGAATTGCCAATCTTCCTCTATAAAGAATTCAACAGCTTCATCATTTATTTCCACTAATTTTGCAAATAGCTGACTTGCTTCTTCAATTTTTCCTTGAGAAAAAGCAGAGATGATGGCATGAATAAGAATGGTATCATCCCGTTTCCCTTTATTCAATTCTTCACGATAGAAACGCTCAACCTTTAGCTCCTGACCGGTGATATGATACAAGGAAAGCATACAGAAGACAAAATTAGGAGGAAACCGTTCTGGTCGCTTACTCAAATATAGGTCAATCAATTCTATAGCCTTAGAATTGAAGTTCTCCATCATATAATACTCAATCAGAAACATCAGAGCAGACAGGATAGAGCGTGCTTCAAAATAATTCCAACTATTGTATCCATTCACTTTCCATTTTTCTAAAACTAGAATTTCAAAATCCAATACTTTTTTAAAAGTTGACAAATCAAAATCTTCAACTTCTGATAAGAATAAATGAAAATCAGCAGCAAAATAATCTGGATTTATTTTTAAAACTTGCTTTAACAATTTATTTCGCTTCTGTGTATTCGGAGTATGCATAGCTTCTCTAAATAAAGCATGATCCTGATTCCAATCAAAAGTCCTATTTTTCAGTTGGTAATTGATTAGCTGAACATCTGGATACTCTCCGTGTTCATCAGCATATTGCATCACTGCTGTATGTAGTTCATCGAAATTTTGAATGGTACGACGTTCTACAAAAGTTGGATTTTTGACCATGATTTCTGTCCAAGCAGCCTCTTCTTCAGAAATAACTTTGATATCCAACTTTTGCTGGCGTTTTAATTCTTTTTTTCTATTTTTCTTTTTAGGCATCTATTTTCCCCTTTAATTCATCCTGCAATAGATTCGACTCAACTGACTTAGATATCCTTCGGGACTCAGCTACAGGCTTGAACGGGAAATCTAAGCTTCTTTGTGATTCGTTTACTTTGAAGGTTGTACCCCAGGTGTGATTAAGGTAGAGTTTTCTAGTTACGTTTGGTGGTGGTAATCACAATTGAATAAGGCTTAGCCTTTTGATCTCCTAACGGCTTGAAACCATCCGTATCAAGGCATTTTTGGTAACGACCAGCCTCAACCTCGGCTGGATTGTATTTAGGTGAAAGTTCTTTAGACATTATTTTTTCTCCTTTTATGAATATTTATTTTATATCTACGATTTATTAATATACTATGCATATTGTCACGATACACGTAATATCCATTATAGGTGTTTAAATAGAAATATTGTAATAACCAAATTATAATCTTCCCAATAACTAATGATAATATGAAACAAACGAAAATAATTATAGTTGAGGCAAATAATTCAGACATCCAATCAGCTTCGGGAGTTATAAATTCGACCAATTTCTTCTTAATCTTTAAACCCCAAATAATTTCGGTTAACTTTGGAATAATACTCAACATTAATAGAGTAAGAAAACCATATAGTTGAGTTCGATAGAGGTGTCTATCCATTTTCTCAGTTCTTATTGGTTTTTTCTTATGTTTTTTTGTATCGAATTGAGAATTTATTTCTCCAATTAGACTAGGAATTAAAATTGGCAAAAACCATGTTAAAGCATTTATTAATTCATTTTCAACTTGATTAAATACTGCTAACAGTAATATACAGATTGAACCAATTAACCATGATGCTATTACTTCTTTGGTATCTTTTGCACCATGTCTAATTAGATTATAAATCATCCACCAGCATATTAAATAAAGTGCAATAAGTGAACTGAACATAAGAATGTCAGTTATTAAATCAGAATGAAAATCAATAACATTAGAAATAAAGTAATAAATATAGATATAATACCATAAAAACGAAATAATAAGCATCGTGGCATATACATTCCACAGTGTCTTTCCCTTTACGATATCTATTTTATTAACTTTTTGAAATATCTTGATTGATCCTACAGTTTTTATAACAGATAATACAAATGGTAATATTAAAAGTATTACAATGATAATCCAGTTATTTATGTGATTTTTACTTATGCCATAATTAATAAAAAAATATTGAGATAAGTTGATTAAAGTTGATTCAACTAGATTTAGGTTATAAAGAATGTAAGTCAAGATTCCGCAAAATATTCCATCCCATGCGTTCATAAAAGCTAAAGATTTAGTACTTTTAGTAAGAAAAACTCTAAACTTATTAAATCGATTTTTATAGTTAAACACATATATTAGTATCAAGGCAAATTGTAAAATTATAACTAATTTAAAATCGGTAAGACAGAATACAATTAGAGATATTATTGGAAAATACGTTAGCGCATACATAAGTATTTTCCAAGTTTGAGCAAAAAGATTCTTCAATCTATTGTCAGTATTAAAATAATACATTAATTTCAATCTTTGCCTCCTAAATCTAATCTAAAGGTTGGTAAATCAAAATCTTCAACCTCTGATAAGAATGGGTGAAAATCAGCAGCAAAATAATCTGGATTGATCTTTAAAACTTGTTTTAACAGTTCATTTCGCTTCTGTGTATTTGGAGTATGCATAGCTTCTCTAAATAAAGCATGATCCTGATTCTAATCAAAAATCCTATTTTTCAGTTGGTAATTGATTAGCTGAACATCTGGATACTCTCCATGTTCATCAGCATATTGCATCACTGTTGTATGTAGTTCATCGAAATTTTGAATGGTCCGACGTTCTACAAAAGTTGGTTTTTTAGCCAGTAGTTCTGTCCAGACAACCTCTTCTTCAGAAACGACTTTGATATCCAACTTTTGCTGGCGGTTTAATTCTTTTTTCTATTTTTCTTTTTAGCCATCTATTTTCTCCTCTAACTCATTCTTCAATAAATCAAACTCTACCTCTGCTGTATTGGATATTCTTACGACCTCGGATACAGGCTTAAATGGGAAATCCCAGTTTCTTTGTGATTCGTTTACTTTGAAGGGTGTACTCCAAGCGCGATTAAGGTAGAGTTTTCCAGTTACATTTGGTGGTAGGAATCACGAACGAAAAAGATTGAGACTTTTGAACTTCTTGAGTCTTGAGAACGTCTTCATGAAGTTGTTTAGATATGTGTGTGTCCTTTCTCTATTGTATTCATTTTATTTTGAATTTGCTTAGCAGCTTCTTCTGCAGACAAATTCGTATTATTTATTTTAAAGTAGTGGTGCAACTCATTCGGTTGATATTGGGAATTTAATTGAAGTGTTTCAGCGGTCTCTAAAATTTCTCTTTCAGATACCTCAATATGCCGTTTTAAGGGTTTGTGCTTTAATCGATTCTCCGTTCGATTTCGACGTATGCACTCTTCAAGACTTGTTTCCAACTCAACAAAAAGAATCTCTTGATGATAATCATCCAACAAATTCTGAATTTGCTTTAAATACATCAGCTGATACTGATTTGAAAAATCAATTACATCTGTTAAAATTACTGATCGCTGATTTCTTGCACTTGCTCCAAGGAATGAAAAAGTGATTCCACGAACAAATTCCCACATTTCCTCTGTATAGTCCTGATAGATTTCTAGTGCAAAATCAATGGCTTGATGGTTATAAAATAGGGTAGCATCCGTCAGTCGAGATAATTCTTGACCAATGGTCATTTTTCCTGATGCTGGAGCACCAATGATGAAAAGATGCATCAAATCACCTCCCACTCGCTCTTCAGCAAGCCATATATCAGACTGTCACAGCGGTTTCCTTGAACATCCTTTCGGTCTCTTATGCGAGCTTCGAGGGTAAAGCCAAGCTTTTCCGCGACTCGTTTACTTTGAAGGTTATATCCAAAGCAAGTTAGTTCAATCTTGTGAAGACCCAAATCTTTAAAGGCTAAGTCAATCAAGGCAAGCGCTGCTTCTGGCACATAACCTCGCCCCCAATAGTCTGGGTGTAAGGTATAACCGATTTCCAGCACATCATCTTCATGGCGATGGTTGAAATCGACAGAGCCAACGATCTTATCCGTTCCTTTGACGACAATCCCGTAGCCTGCTGGGAGATTTTCCTTTTGATTACGCTCCGGAAGAATGTGCTCCAGATAATAAATCTCATCTTCCAAGGTCTTGACTGGAGGAAAACCTGCTGGATAGGCGACCTCTGGCAAACTAGCGTAGGTATGGATATCCTCAGCATCTGCCACTGTACGAACTCGTAGGACGAGTCGTTCGGTTTCTAATCGTTCTGGTAATTCAGCTCTTGACATCCTTCATCCTCGCTTTCTTAATGAAGCTCCCCATAGGGTCTACTCGGTCATCTAAATAGCGATAAACGCGCTGGTGGCCATCCCCATAAAGTAAGTAGGTGCAAAACGGTCATTTCTAAAATGTCCCTTTTCATCCAAAAGTTCTGGGTCAACAAATCGCTCAACAATCTTAGCGAAAATATGACAAATTCCCTCTTCCTCATCAATCCTATCTACCTGACATTCTAACACGACTGGACAAACCTCTAAAATCGGTGCCTGAGTCCGTTCAGAAATCTCGTAGTCTAGCCCCAGGTGTTTCAATTTCTCTCTATGACTGATAAAACCAGCCTGCTCCATCTCGAGCATGAGATTTTCATCAGGAATATTCACAGTAAACTTCTGGTAATGCTTGATTTGCTCAGCCGCATTTTCCTCAGCTCCGACACCAATGGCTAGCCAATCTCCCAAGCTATAAGAGGAGCTACAGGTCGTAATATTGTGTCCAAAATTCTGATCCTGATACCCCAAAATGAAGATAGGAAAACCATAATAGAGTTTACTTGTTTTAAAAGATTGCTTCATAACAAGCTCCTTTGACTAAGACGCAAAAGAAAATCCCTGCCATCTACATGACAGGGACGAATGTGTTTATCCGCGGTACCACCCAATTTCGGGCCAAGCCCGCATCTTTAGTCTTTAAAATAAAAAGACAGAAATATTTCATTTTTTCAGTCATTAGCAACCAGTTTTGACACATTTGTGGACTTCTCAGCGCCGCCACTTTCTGTAAAATGTGGGATTCAAAACACCTCTAATGGCTCTATTGTAGCAAGTTTTTCTCGGAAATGCAAGACTAAAGAAAAATTACTTGAACTTGATGCTATTTTCTTTCAATTTCTTGATGGTAGCTGGGCCGATTCCTTTCAAGGCAAGGAGTTCTTTTTCAGTCCAGTTTTTGAAATCTGAAGCAGACTTGATTCCTTCATCATAGAAAGTCTTGGCACGATCAAGTGGAAGTCCACCCAAATTTGCTGCAAAATCTTCTACAGAATTAACTACTTTTTGAGCTTGCTCTTTGGTAGCTTCTACTGCTTGTTCAACTTTTTTAGAAACAGCCTTACCAGCTGCGCTTGCTGACTGTTCTGCACGCTTCACGACTTTTTTTGTCTCATCTACAACCTTAGTCACAGTACTTGAAAAGGCACCTGCGCGACGGAGGCCATTTCGCAATTGTTTTTTACGATTGAGTTTCTTTGACATGATAAAATCCTTTCAATAAAAAATCCCTGCTCTGACAAGGATTTAACATAAACATTCTATCAAGATTTTAGTGAAAAATCAAGAATCTTTCTCGTTTAATAATTTCGCTCACCAAACAAGCCTTCTGGCAAATCATGGAATCCCTTGCCTACTTTGAAGTTTTCAAACTTACCAAGCAAGAACAGATAAGCATCCAAGCGACTCTCGTAGCGAATCATGGCATCTTTGGCACGCTCGTCCTGGTCTTCTTCGTAAACTTTTTGGCTTTCCTTGTGCGCCATGTCGTTAATCATGATTTGGGTATTGACCCAAGCTTCAAATTCCTTCATAAATTCTTGTTCGTAACTCATTTTTTCTCCTTATTCTAATCCACGGAAATAGTCCGTATCAATCTCACGGTAGGGATGGATATCCTGAACGTATTCCAGTACACCTTGGAATTCTCCGTTTTCATCGTGTACTGCAGCATAGGTGATGTGGACAAACTTACCTCGCGACTCAGACTTGAACCACATTTCATACTTGTCCTTGGTCCCCTCACGAAGTCCCTTCATGATAGCCTTGACCTTGTCCAAATACTTAGGCGGATGACAGAGTTCGACATTGCGCCCGACTTGGGACGGCGTTCGTTTGAAAATCATCTCATCAGCTGGCGTATTGTCATTGTAATACTGGAAAATATCGTCTTTATTGACAAAGGTAATTTCCATGGGGAGGTGATTGAGGATGAGATTAGCCTGCTCGACTGAAAGATAGCCATTACCAAAAGACTGCTGACTATGGCGGTCCAGCACTGCTTCCTTTTCCTTAGGGGTAAAGGTAATGGTAAACTGTCCTTCTGGCGTATCAATAACCTGCTGAACTTGACCCTCTGCCGTATCTAGCTGTACAGGCTCCTCTTCACTCTTTTCCTCAACAAAACTCTGGCGTTCTGGCACCCATTTCTCAGACGGACGGATAATAGCATAGCCATAGGCATCGCTCTCCTCCGCAATCTGAAGCCAGTCATCCTGAGTAAAGGACTCAAGGAGAATCATGAGAAGGATAGATTCTTCCTTGAAAATCATACTTTCAAACTCTGTCGCAAAAGCTTCAAAAGCTTCTTTTACGCTGCTAATTGACACTTCTGGTAGTGACTTGGCTGTCGCTAAAGCTGTTTGAAAGAGTTCCCTGATCTGATCATCCACTCCCCACATAACTTTTGGAGGTGAATCGTGTCCATAGCGCTCCATGATGGGGAAGAAGAGCTCTTCCTTACGTTGGTAATGGATGTCAAATTGCCCCAAAAGACCCATCTGACGCACCAAGCCCTTGCGCATCTCCGCCAGCATTTCTTCATCTTCCATAGACTCATAGGTATCCAACAATCTCCGAATACGAATCAAGGCCGCACGGAGGGCTAGATTTTCTTCTTTGAAAATCCGAACTGGGTGACCTGGGTGCTCGGTATCTGCAACTTCGACATCCTTAACAGCATTTTTAAAAAGATTGGCATGAACATCACAGAGTTCCATGACATCTTCAAAGGTGACACCTGAGTCTGAGTTCATCAGCTCGTGCTCCATAAGGGAAATCTCGATGGCTGAAACACCTGTAAAGGTCGCATCAAAGCGCTCCTGAACCGACTCAGGAGAGGAGCCATTATGCAATTCTAACAAAATATCCCGCAGGACATGAATTCGTTCATCTGCCATTAGTCTAACCCAATCACTTCGTAACCGTTTGCTTCCAGCGTGCGGACAATCTTGTCCATAGGAGTTCCTTCAAGCTTAGAACCTTGTTTGAGCGATACTTTACGACCAACTGTGTTGCGCATTAAGGGATTGGCAAGGGGTTTAAAACCCAACTCCACTAGAATTTCCAAGACTTCTGGATGCTTGTCCACCACTTCTGCAACGGGAATTGACACATCGATGATATTGTCCATGACGACCTCCTTTGTATGTTCTAATACTCAATGAA
>NZ_VMLO01000109.1:0-2708 GCF_013276735.1 Streptococcus sp. 1559 | reverse complement strand
TTTGAGCAGCCTACGGCTAGCTTCTTAGTTTGCACTTTGATTTTCATTGAGTATAAAAAGAATCCGCTTTGGGCGGATTTTTCTAGAAAGGAATCATTATGGATCAACTGCAGATTAAGGATTTGGAAATTTTTGCCTATCATGGTCTTTTTCCCAGTGAGAAGGAATTGGGGCAGAAGTTTGTCGTTTCAGCTATCCTATCCTATGATATGACCAAGGCAGCGACAGATTTGGATTTAGCAGCCTCTGTCCATTACGGAGAATTGTGCCAGCAGTGGACGACTTGGTTTCAGGAAACGAGTGAGGATTTGATTGAAACGGTAGCCTATAAACTGGTAGAACGTACTTTTGAGACCTATCCTCTTGTCCAAGAAATCAAGTTGGAACTGAAAAAGCCTTGGGCGCCAGTGCATTTGCCACTAGATACATGCTCAGTAACCATCCATCGCCGTAAGCAACGAGCCTTTATCGCCCTAGGAAGCAACATGGGAGATAAGCAAGCAAATTTGAAACAAGCCATTGATAAACTGCGAAATCGAGGTATCCATATTCTCAAAGAATCCAGTGTCTTAGCGACGGAGCCTTGGGGTGGTGTGGAGCAGGATAGCTTTGCTAATCAGGTGGTTGAGGTAGAAACATGGTTGCCTGCCCCAGTCTTGTTAGAAACATTGTTGGCTATTGAGACAGAGATGGGACGGGTGCGAGAAGTGCATTGGGGACCTCGTTTGATTGATTTGGACTTGCTCTTTGTGGAGGACCAGGCCATTTATACAGATGAGCTTATCTTGCCCCATCCTTACATAGCAGAACGCCTTTTTGTTCTTGAGTCTCTACAAGAAATTGCGCCTCATTTTATCCATCCGACATTAAAGCAACCTATTCGCAACTTGTATAATGCTTGGAAACAATAGAAAAAACTCTAGTTTTCAGTCACTTGCAACTGAAGGCTAGAGTTTTTATACTCTTCGAAAATCTCTTCAANNTGCGGCTAGCTTCCTAGTTGGCTCTTTGATTTTCATTGAGTATTAAAATAGGTCATTTTCTTCTGGGAGGAGGATAGTCTCTCTACCGTCCATATCTAAAACCAGTACTTTCGGGGGATACAGAGGGTCGAAAGGATGGTTAAAGTCAAAATCAATGGCTGTAGGGAGGTGTTGGCTTGAAAAGTGGAAGGTAATTTTTCCATGGTTATTAAGCAATTGAAACTCAAGTTCTTCTTCCAATTCAAAGACATTTTTTAAGAAATGGTCGATGATATACCAAAAAGAGTCAATAACGTCATCAGGCAAACTGGTAACAATGCCAAAACTAGCAGACCGCATGTGGGCATTGGTAAAAGCCATATCTCTGCCCCCTTTCTTTTCCCTTATCATACAACAAATAGGATTAAAAATCAAGAAAAGGTAATTTTTTGAAAAGGATTTTAGCTACAGGGAAAAATAAGGAAAAAATCCCAAAAATCTCCCGAAGTTAATAGGTAAATTCCCAAATTAACTTGATTATATAACTTTCAGTTACTTTGAGAAGTTACCGAAAAATATTTTTCATATCTATTGACTTTTAGGGGTGAAATTTGGTATGATAGTAAGCGGTATTGTTTACCCCATTTGAAAGGCCCCGGAACCTTCCAAATACTTTTCGATGGGAAGGAACACCCATCACCGTAAACAAAAATCGAACTATATATAGGAGAAATCATGAACAAAACAACATTTATGGCTAAACCAGGCCAAGTTGAACGTAAATGGTACGTAGTTGACGCAACTGATGTACCACTTGGACGTCTTTCTGCAGTAGTTGCTAGCGTACTTCGCGGAAAAAACAAACCAACATTTACACCACACACTGATACAGGTGACTTTGTGATTGTTATCAATGCTGAAAAAGTTAAATTAACTGGTAAAAAAGCAACTGATAAAATCTACTACACTCACTCAAACCACCCAGGTGGATTGAAACAAATCTCTGCAGGTGAACTTCGTTCTAAAAATGCAGTACGTTTGATCGAGAAATCAGTTAAAGGTATGCTTCCACACAATACACTTGGACGCGCTCAAGGTATGAAGTTGAAAGTATTTGTTGGAGCTGAGCACACTCATGCTGCACAACAACCAGAAGTTCTTGACATTTCAGGACTTATCTAAGGAAAGGAACAAATAAAGTATGTCACAAGCACAATATGCAGGTACTGGACGTCGTAAAAACGCTGTTGCACGCGTTCGCCTTGTTCCAGGAACTGGTAAAATCACTGTTAACAAAAAAGATGTTGAAGAGTACATCCCACACGCTGACCTTCGTCTTGTCATCAACCAACCATTCGCAGTTACTTCAACTGTAGGTTCATACGACGTTTTCGTTAATGTTGTAGGTGGTGGATACGCTGGTCAATCAGGAGCTATCCGTCACGGTATCGCTCGTGCCCTTCTTCAAGTAGACCCAGACTTCCGCGATTCATTGAAACGTGCAGGACTTCTTACACGTGACTCACGTAAAGTTGAACGTAAGAAACCAGGTCTTAAGAAAGCTCGTAAAGCATCACAATTTAGTAAACGTTAATTCGAAAGAATTACTATACTTATACAGAGCACCTTTCGGGGTGTTCTTTTTTTATACTTTCTTACTAAATTGGTGCAATTGACACAGTTGTTGCGACTTTATACTCTTCGAAAATCTTTTCAAACCACGTCAGCTCTATCTGCAACCTCAAA
>NZ_VMLO01000108.1:0-1135 GCF_013276735.1 Streptococcus sp. 1559 | reverse complement strand
ATCGGGAAGACAGGATTCGAACCTGCGACACCTTGGTCCCAAACCAAGTACTCTACCAAGCTGAGCTACTTCCCGAGTTAAATAGAAAAATGCACCCTAGAGGAGTCGAACCTCTAACCGCCTGATTCGTAGTCAGGTACTCTATCCAGTTGAGCTAAGGGTGCTCATTATATTATGCCGAAGACCGGAATCGAACCGGTACGATCGTTACCAATCGCAGGATTTTAAGTCCTGTGCGTCTGCCAGTTCCGCCACCCCGGCCTCTCTAAGCGAACGACGGGATTCGAACCCGCGACCCCCACCTTGGCAAGGTGGTGTTCTACCACTGAACTACGTTCGCACTATTTTCTTCTATCTAAAAATGCCGGCTACATGACTTGAACACGCGACCCTCTGATTACAAATCAGATGCTCTACCAACTGAGCTAAGCCGGCTCATCTATTATATCTCAATGCGGGTTAAGGGACTTGAACCCCCACGCCGTTAAGCGCCAGATCCTAAATCTGGTGCGTCTGCCAATTCCGCCAAACCCGCAGATATGACCCGTACTGGGCTCGAACCAGTGACCCATTGATTAAAAGTCAATTGCTCTACCAACTGAGCTAACGAGTCTAAAATAACTTGCGTTACCTTAAACGGTCCCGACGGGAATCGAACCCGCGATCTTCGCCGTGACAGGGCGACGTGATAACCGCTACACTACGGGACCTTTGGGAGTTAACGGGATCGAACCGCTGACCCTCTGCTTGTAAGGCAGATGCTCTCCCAGCTGAGCTAAACTCCCTAGAGCTAAGCGACTTCCCTATCTCACAGGGGGCAACCCCCAACTACTTCCGGCGTTCTAGGGCTTAACTTCTGTGTTCGGCATGGGTACAGGTGTATCTCCTAGGCTATCGTCACTTAACTCTGAGTAATACCTACTCAAAATTGAATATCTATTCAAACCAAGAAAACCGTTCGCTTTCGTATTCTCAGTTACTTTGGATAAGTCCTCGAGCTATTAGTATTAGTCCGCTACATGTGTCGCCACACTTCCACTTCTAACCTATCTACCTGATCATCTCTCAGGGCTCTTACTGATATAAAATCATGGGAAATCTCATCTTGAGGTGGGGTTCACACTTAGATGCTTTC
>NZ_VMLO01000107.1:0-2856 GCF_013276735.1 Streptococcus sp. 1559 | reverse complement strand
TTGCTTTTGTAGCTTTGTCTTTTCCTACTGGATTGATTGCATTTACTTCAGAAAGTGCATCTGCTTGGGCTTGATCAACTCCATCTTGATTTTTAGCTTTCTTAGCTTTCCTAATAGCTTCGCCTGCTTTTCTGACAGCTTCCGCTACTTCTTCCTTGGCTGCATTTTTTTCGTCTTCTGATAATGTTTCATCATCCTCTATCTCAGCCATTTTCACTGCTGCAGCTTCTGCTATTGCATTGACTGCATTCTCTGTTCCTATTGGATTCACATCGTCTATAGCTTTAGTTCCCTCAGTTTCCTTTTCGGTAACCTCAGCTTGAGAGTTGGCATTCGTGATGGCCTGCTTAGCTTTTTCCGCTTCCGCTTGGGCTTGTTGCTTAGCCGCTTCTTTTTCTCTTGGACTTAACTTGTCATTTTTGTCAATCTCTGCTTCTTTTTCTTTAAGCTTATCTTCTATTGCTTTTGTAGCTTTGTCTTTTCCTACTGGATTGATTGCAGTTACTTCAGAGATTACCTCTGTTTTGGCTTGTTCAACTCCGTCTTGATTTTTAGTTTCCTTAGCTTTCCTAATAGCTTGACCTGCTTTTGTGACAGCTTCTTCTACTTTTGCCTTAGCTGCCTTCTTCTCTTCTTCTGATAATTTGTCATTATCATCTATCTCAGCCCATTTCCTTGCTGCAGCTTCTGCTATGGCATTAACTGCATTCTCTGTTCCTATTGGGTTCACATTGCCTATAGCTGCAGTTCCCTGAGTTTCCTTCGTGTTGACATCGTCTTGGGTCTTAGCATCCGTGATGGCTTGCTTAGCGTCCTCTGCTGCTTTCTTCGCTGCTTCCTTAGCTGCTTCTTTTTCGGCCGAACTTAACTTGTCATTTTTGTCAATCTCTGCTTCTTTTTCTTTAAGCTTATCTTCTATTGCTTTCTTGGCTTTGTCCTTAATTTTCTGAACTTCATCTAATTTTTTCCACTGTTCTACAGCCTCTCCCACTACTGTTTGGTAATCACTAGTACTAGCTCCAGAATCAATCTTCTCCTTAATTTCTTGCAATTTTGCTTCATAAGCAGCCTTGGTTTCAGGAGTAGACCATTTTGTATCTTCGTCTCTTTGTTCGGTTAATTTATCATAAACTTTTTTAGCTAAATCCTTGGCTACTTCGCTAGTGTCCTGAGTAACTGCAAACCCTGTTCCAGCAATTGGTAGAGCATAATGTTTATGAGGCGATTGATATCCCATTCCTAAATGTTGATTATCAGCAGAACTAATACGAACAGTATAATCTGTTACTCCTTTTGGTAGAACAATATTTTTACTTACGAATGTCCCTGGTGTTCCATTTGGCTTGTTCGCCTCCGTTGCCATTTTTTCTTCAACTGACTTTTTATTGAGCATCTTATTATTATATTCATTTCTTAGATACTCTGTCTTATTTCCGTCTTTCGCCGATGTTATAATTGCCTCGCTATCATTCTTATTTTCTGTTGGAGAAAAACTTTTAGTATAAATTGTGCTCTTCATCCCATTTTCATCAATCATAACTTCTACTTTATATTTTGCTTTTGTTCCATTGATATCACCAGAATACCCTGTCTTAAAGGCAATTTTTACTGTGGAACCAGTTTCAGGGGAATAGGCTTTAAATGTCTTTTCAATACCATTAAATCCCTTAATACCTTTTGCAGTAGTATTACCTTCACCATTTTCTTGATACTGTTGATTATCAAATGTTATTTCATCTTTAGTTGCTAAAGTTCTAACTTTTGATAGAAATAGCACATAGTCACCAGTTCGATCAAATGCTTGTTCTCTAACATAGGTGTCATAATAGTATTGTCCACTTCGTGTGATTGTACGAACAGTGTTCACTGTTTCTAATGGAAAAACTCCACCTTCTGTCTTTCTTGCAACAGCAAATTTTCCTTCTACGCCATCTACTGAAACTGCCTTCCAACCACCAAATTCATTCAATTCACTCACTTGACCTTGATCTATATTTTTACTCTTACCAATCTCGTCTATTTTAGCAAGTTTTTTCTCATTCTCTACTGTTTCAGATAGAACTTTTAATTTGTTCGCCAATGTATCTACACTTGCACCATCCCCTGGAGCTTCATAAGTCTGATGTGCATCTGGGTCGTCATCGGTTGCAGTCGCTGGTGGGGCAGGTGTATCACGTCTTTTACGTACTTTTGGCTTGCTGCTTGCTTCTTCTGATCTTGTACCTTCACCTTCAGATTTTGGAGAGCTAGAGTCCCCGCTCACAGAATTTTCATCCGATTGAGTCTTTGTTGTAGTTTCGCTTCTTTCAGATGAGTTGGCTTCTTCCTCTTTGGTCTCTGGATGACTTTCTTGCTTGCCTTCATCCCCTGCTTCAGTATTGGTTGCAGATCCTTGTTTCTTTGCAGCAGGAGCAGCGTAGGTTAGCTGTGGATCCTCTGATTTTTTCTCTGTTTCCGAATCCTTATCAGCTGCCACCTCCTCATTTGACTGTACGGCCTGCGCTTCCGCAGCAGATACCGCTCCACTTCCCATAAAGAGATACAGCGCCGCCACGGCTACCGAGGCCGCTCCAAAACTAACCTTCCGAATCGAAAAACGTAATTGTTTTTCTCTATCGTCCTTCTCACTATAAAACATATTAGATGTTCCCCTTTTTAGTTTAAATTTTTTCAAGTGTAATTACTGAGTCCATAACTGTAACACAATGCAAAGGTTTGCCTTGTGAATCAAAAATGCACTCAATCATTCAACCTGATATGACTAAACTATTATACCTTAAATTACTTTAAAAAGATAATCATTTGACTTCTTTATCTCACTTAGTATCAAGAAAAAGACAGCCTATCCATATATAT
>NZ_VMLO01000106.1:0-7457 GCF_013276735.1 Streptococcus sp. 1559 | reverse complement strand
GAAGTAATCCTACTTCACTTGTGTCTGTAAAACGAACGGTCTGATAGAACTGGACTCTGTCACGTATTGACTAGATGAAGGTTCACCAATATAAGATGTCCCTCAGGCACCAAAACAAGAAAGGAATAGGCACATGTCAAAATTGCTAGATAAGATAGTATCACGCGAAAATATGCTGGAAGCCTACAATCAAGGAAAATCCAATAAGGGCTCAGCTGGGATTGATGGAATGACTATCGAAGAGATGGATAATTATCTCAGACAAAACTGGCGCCTGACTAAAGAACTGATAAAACAGAGGAAATACAAACCTCAATCAGTCCTGCGAGTTGAAATCCCCCAACCCAATGGAGGTGTCCTTCAGCTTGGGATTCCGACAGTGATGGATAGGATAATCCAACAAGCCATTGTCCAAGCTCTTAGAGTACTTAAATGACGGCTATGAGTGGATAGTGGATATAGACCTAGAGAAATTTTTCGATAGGGTTCCTCAAGATAGATTGATGTCCTTAGTACATAACATTATCGAAGACGGAGATAGGGAATCCTTGATTCGTAAGTATCTTCATTCAGGTGTTATCATTAATGGTCAACGTCATAAAACGCTAGTTGGCACACCACAGGGAGGAAATGTATCTCCTCTCTTATCCAATGTCATGCTTAATGAATTGGACAAGGAATTAGAAAAGAGGGGACTTCGATTTGTGCGCTACGCAGATGATTGTGTGATGACGGTCGGAAGCGAGGCAGCCGCTAAGCGTGTGATGTATTCAGTCAGTCGTTTTATTGAGAAACGGCTAGGTTTGAAAGTAAATATGACCAAGACTAAGATTACCAGACCAAGAGAGCTGAAATACTTAGGTTTTGGGTTCTGGAAATCATCAGATGGTTGGAAAAGTCGTCCCCATCAAGATAGTGTTCGGAGATTTAAGCTTAAATTGAAGAAACTAACACAGAGGAAATGGAGTATAGACTTAACAAGACGTATTGAGCAACTGAATTTGTCTATTCGAGGATGGATAAACTATTTCTCATTGGGAAATATGAAAAGTATTGTCACCAGCATAGATGAGCGCTTGCGTACTCGCCTACGAGTGATTATCTGGAAGCAATGGAAGAAGAAATCGAGACGACTATGGGGATTGCTTAAGTTAGGAGTTCCTAAATGGATAGCAGATAAGGTATCTGGCTGGGGTGACCATTATCAATTAGTAGCTCAGAAGTCGGTACTAAACGTGCTATATCAAAACCAGTCCTTGAAAAACGTGGACTGGTTTCGTGTTTGGATTATTACCTTGAACGACATGTGTTAAAAGTTAGTTGAACCGCCGTATGCCGAACGGCACGTACGGTGGTGTGAGAGGGGCTAGAGATTATCCCCTACTCGATTAAGCAATTTCCTTGACATTTTTCTTATTTTGCGCTATCATATATACATATAATATATGGGAGTCTGTGTACAGTCTGAGAGGAAGTGTTAAACTTCGACCGCACCTGATCTGGGTAATGCCAGCGGAGGGAACGATACTTAGTCTGATTTTGCACCTTTTCCATATATGGTAAAGGTTTTTCTTTTTGTCAAAGGAAAACGAGAAGAGGAGGTTTTTATGAAAGCAAGCATCGCCTTGCAAGTTTTACCCCTAGCACAGGGGATTGATCGGATAGCTGTTATTGATCAGGTCATTGCTTATCTGCAAGCTCAAGAAGTGACCATGGTGGTGACACCATTTGAAACGGTCTTGGAAGGGGAGTTTGATGAGCTTATGCGCATTCTAAAAGAAGCGCTGGAAGTGGCAGGGCAGGAGGCAGATAATGTCTTTGCCAATGTCAAAATAAATGTAGGAGAGATTTTAAGTATTGATGAGAAGCTTGAAAAGTATGCTGAGACGACACATTAGTCTATTGGGCTTTCTAGGAGTCTTGTCAATCTGGCAGTTAGCAGGTTTTCTTAAACTTCTCCCCAAGTTTATCCTGCCGACACCTTTTGAAATTCTCCAGGCCTTTGCTCGTGACAGAGAATTTCTCTGGCACCATAGCTGGGCCACGTTGAGAGTGGCTTTGCTAGGTCTAATTTTGGGAGTCTTGATTGCCTGTCTCATGGCTGTACTCATGGATAGTTTGACTTGGCTCAATGACCTGATTTACCCTATGATGGTGGTCGTTCAGACTATCCCGACCATTGCCATAGCCCCTATTTTGGTCTTGTGGCTCGGTTATGGGATTTTGCCCAAGATTGTCCTGATTATCTTGACGACCACTTTTCCTATCATCGTCAGTATTTTGGACGGCTTTAGGCATTGTGACAAGGATATGCTGACCTTGTTTAGTCTGATGCGGGCCAAGCCTTGGCAAATCCTGTGGCATTTTAAAATTCCAGTCAGCCTGCCTTACTTTTATGCAGGTCTGAGGGTCAGTGTCTCCTACGCCTTTATCACAACAGTGGTATCTGAGTGGTTGGGAGGCTTTGAAGGACTAGGTGTCTACATGATTCAGTCCAAGAAACTGTTTCAGTATGATACCATGTTTGCTATTATTATTCTGGTATCGATTATCAGTCTTCTCGGTATGAAGCTGGTTGATGTCAGTGAAAAATATGTTATTAAATGGAAACGTTCGTAGAATTAGAATGTTTCAAAAAAGAAAAGAGGAAATCAAAATGAAGAAAACATGGAAAGTGTTTTTAACTGTTTTAACAGCTCTTGTAGCTGTTGTACTTGTGGCCTGTGGTCAAGGAACTGCTTCTAAGGATAACAAAGAGGCAGAACTCAAGAAGATCGACTTTATCCTAGACTGGACACCAAATACTAACCACACAGGGCTATATGTTGCCAAGGAAAAAGGTTATTTCAAAGAAGCTGGAGTGGATGTTGATTTGAAATTGCCACCAGAAGAAAGCTCATCTGACTTGGTTATCAATGGTAAGGCACCATTTGCAGTGTATTTCCAAGACTACATGGCTAAAAAATTGGAAAAAGGAGCAGGAATCACTGCCGTTGCAGCTATTGTTGAACACAATACATCAGGAATCATCTCACGTAAATCTGACAATGTAAGCAGTCCAAAAGACTTGGTTGGTAAGAAATACGGGACTTGGAATGACCCAACTGAACTTGCTATGTTGAAAACATTGGTAGAATCACAAGGTGGGGACTTTGAGAAGGTAGAAAAAGTACCAAATAACGACTCAAACTCTATCACACCTATTGCCAATGGTGTCTTTGACACTGCTTGGATCTACTACGGTTGGGATGGTATACTTGCTAAATCTCAAGGTGTAGATGCTAACTTCATGTATTTGAAAGACTATGTCAAGGAGTTTGACTACTATTCACCAGTTATCATCGCAAACAACGACTATCTGAAAGATAACAAAGAAGAAGCTCGTAAAGTCATCCAAGCCATCAAAAAAGGTTACCAATATGCTATGGAGCATCCAGAAGAAGCGGCTGATATCCTCATCAAGAATGCACCTGAACTTCAGGAAAAACGTGACTTTGTCATCGAATCTCAAAAATACTTGTCAAAAGAATACGCAAGCGACAAGGAAAAATGGGGTCAATTTGATGCAACTCGCTGGAATGCCTTCTACAAATGGGATAAAGAAAATGGTATCCTTAAAGAAGATTTGACAGATAAAGGCTTCACCAACGAATTTGTGAAATAATGACAGAAATAAGACTAGAACACGTCAGTTATGCCTATGGTCGGGAGAGGATTTTAGAGGACATCAATCTGCAGGTGACTTCAGGTGAAGTGGTTTCTATCCTAGGTCCAAGCGGTGTTGGAAAGACCACTCTCTTTAATCTAATCGCTGGGATTTTAGAAGTCCAGTCTGGGAGAATTGTCCTGGATGGTGAAGAAAATCCCAAGGGGCGCGTGAGTTATATGTTGCAAAAGGACTTGCTCTTGGAGCACAAGACGGTGCTTGGAAATATCATTCTGCCCCTCTTGATTCAAAAAGTGGATAAGGCGGAAGCCATTGCCCGGGCGGATGAAATTCTTGCGACCTTCCAGTTGACAGCTGTAAGAGATAAATACCCTCATGAACTCAGTGGCGGGATGCGCCAGCGTGTAGCCTTGCTTCGAACTTACCTTTTCGGGCACAAGCTCTTTCTCTTAGACGAGGCTTTTAGCGCCTTGGATGAGATGACCAAGATGGAACTACACGCTTGGTACCTTGAGATTCACAAGCAGTTACACTTGACAACATTGATTATTACTCATAGTATAGAGGAGGCTCTTAATCTCAGCGACCGCATCTATATCTTGAAAAATCGCCCTGGGCAGATTGTTTCAGAAATTAAACTAGACTGGTCTGAAGATGAGGACAAGGAAGTCCAAAAGATTGCCTACAAACGTCAAATCTTGGCAGAATTAGGCTTAGAATAAGTAGAAAAATAGGGAGTTGGTGAAGATTATCCTTTACCAGCGCCCTTTTTCTTTTAAAAATGAGAAAATTTCGGTATAATAGTCAAAGATAGTCAAGGTTTAAAGAGAGAGGTGGGTTTGTAATGAGATTTAAAAATACATCGGATCATATTGAGGCCTACATCAAGGCGATTTTAGATCAATCTGGTATTGTGGAGTTGCAACGGAGTCAGTTGGCTGATACCTTTCAGGTTGTCCCTAGTCAGATTAACTATGTGATCAAGACACGCTTTACCGAAAGTAGAGGCTACTTGGTTGAAAGTAAGCGTGGTGGCGGAGGCTATATTCGTATAGGACGGATTGAGTTTTCTAGTCATCATGAAATGCTCAGGGAGCTGCTTTACTCAATTGGTGAGCAGGTCAGTCAAGAAATTTATGAGGATATTCTACAGCTTTTGGTTGAGCAGGAATTGATGACCAAGCAGGAGATGAATTTGCTTGTGGCAGTAGCTTTGGATCGCGTCCTAGGAGAAGAAGCTCCAGTCCTTCGAGCTAATATGCTACGACAGGTTATACAAGAGGTAGATAGAAAAGGGAAGTAAGATGAACTATTCAAAAGCATTGAATGAATGTATCGAGAGTGCCTACATGGTGGCTGGCCATTTTGAAGCTGGTTACCTAGAGTCTTGGCACTTGTTGATTGCCATGTCCAATCACAGTTATAGTGTGGCAGGGGCGACTTTAAACGATTATCCATATGAGATGGACCGTTTAGAAGAGGTGGCTTTGGAACTGACTGAAACGGACTATAGACAGTATGAAACTTTTACGGAGTTGCCGTTCTCCCGTCGTTTGCAGGTTCTTTTTGACGAAGCAGAGTATGTAGCGTCAGTGGTCCATGCTAAGGTATTAGGGACAGAGCATGTCCTCTATGCGATTTTGCATGATGGCAATGCCTTGGCGACTCGTATTTTGGAGAGGGCTGGTTTTTCTTATGAAGACAAGAAAGATCAGGTCAAGATTGCTGCTCTTCGCCGAAATTTAGAAGAACGGGCAGGCTGGACTCGTGAAGACCTCAAGGCCCTACGCCAACGCCATCGTACAGTAGCTGACAAGCAAAATTCTATGGCTAATATGATGGGTATGCCCCAGACTCCGAGTGGTGGTCTCGAGGATTATACGCATGATTTGACAGAGCAAGCTCGTTCTGGCAAGTTAGAACCAGTCATCGGTCGGGACAAGGAAATCTCGCGTATGATTCAAATCTTGAGTCGGAAGACAAAGAATAATCCTGTCTTGGTTGGGGATGCTGGTGTCGGGAAAACTGCTCTGGCGCTTGGTCTTGCTCAGCGTATTGCTAGTGGGGATGTGCCTGTGGAAATGGCTAAGATGCGCGTGTTAGAGCTTGATTTGATGAATGTCGTTGCAGGGACACGCTTCCGTGGTGACTTTGAAGAGCGCATGAACAATATCATCAAGGATATTGAAGAAGATGGCCAAGTCATCCTCTTTATCGATGAACTCCACACTATCATGGGTTCTGGGAGTGGAATTGACTCAACTCTGGATGCGGCCAATATTTTGAAGCCAGCCTTAGCGCGTGGAACTTTGAGAACGGTTGGTGCCACCACTCAGGAAGAATACCAAAAACACATCGAAAAAGATGCGGCCCTTTCTCGTCGATTCGCTAAAGTGACGATTGAAGAGCCAAGTGTGGCAGACAGCATGGCCATTTTGCAAGGCTTGAAGGCGACTTATGAGAAACATCACCGTGTGCAAATCACAGATGAAGCGGTCGAAACAGCCGTTAAGATGGCCCATCGTTACTTGACTAGTCGCCATTTGCCAGACTCTGCTATAGACCTCTTAGATGAAGCAGCAGCAACAGTGCAAAATAAGGCTAAGCATGTAAAAGTAGACGATTCAGGCTTGAGTCCAGCTGACAAGGCCTTGATGGATGGCAAGTGGAAACAGGCAGCTCAGCTAATCGCAAAAGAAGAGCAAGTGCCTGTCTATAAAGACTTGGTAACAGAGTCTGATATTTTGACTACCTTGAGTCGATTGTCAGGTATCCCAGTCCAAAAACTGACTCAGACTGACGCTAAGAAATACCTGAACTTGGAAGCTGAACTACACAAGCGTGTCATCGGTCAAGATCAAGCAGTTTCAAGCGTTAGCCGTGCTATTCGCCGCAATCAGTCAGGGATTCGCAGTCACAAGCGTCCGATTGGTTCTTTTATGTTCCTAGGACCCACAGGTGTCGGGAAGACCGAATTGGCCAAGGCTTTGGCAGAAGTTCTCTTTGATGACGAATCAGCCCTTATCCGCTTTGATATGAGTGAGTATATGGAGAAATTTGCAGCCAGCCGTCTCAATGGAGCTCCTCCGGGTTATGTGGGTTATGAAGAAGGTGGGGAGTTGACCGAGAAGGTTCGCAACAAACCATATTCCGTTCTCCTTTTTGACGAGGTAGAGAAGGCCCACCCAGATATCTTTAATGTGCTCTTGCAGGTCTTGGATGATGGTGTCTTGACCGATAGCAAGGGCCGCAAGGTTGACTTTTCAAATACCATTATCATCATGACGTCAAACCTTGGTGCGACAGCCCTTCGGGATGACAAGACCGTCGGTTTTGGAGCTAAGGATATTCGTTTTGACCAGGAAAATATGGAAAAACGCATGTTTGAAGAGCTGAAAAAGGCTTATAGACCTGAGTTTATCAACCGTATTGATGAAAAGGTGGTCTTCCATAGCCTGTCTAGTGACCATATGCAGGAAGTGGTGAAGATTATGGTCAAACCTTTAGTGGCAAGTTTGGCTGAAAAAGGCATTGACTTGAAATTACAAGCTTCTGCACTGAAATTGTTGGCAAATCAAGGATATGACCCAGAGATGGGAGCTCGTCCACTTCGCAGAACCCTGCAAACAGAAGTGGAAGACAAGTTGGCAGAACTTCTTCTTAAGGGAGATTTGGTGGCAGGCAGCACACTTAAGATTGGTGTCAAAGCAGGCCAATTGAAATTTGATATTGCATAAAAATGGAGAATCAGGAGTAATCTTGATTCTCTTTTGCCAAATTTCAAGTTCAA
>NZ_VMLO01000105.1:0-7527 GCF_013276735.1 Streptococcus sp. 1559 | reverse complement strand
GGTCAGCGGTTCGATCCCGTTAACTCCCATTTTAGCGGGTGTAGTTTAGTGGTAAAACTACAGCCTTCCAAGCTGTTGTCGCGAGTTCGATTCTCGTCACCCGCTTTGAACTTTGTTCTTTGTACCAAGTTTTAACTTGGGCGCGTAGCTCAGGTGGTTAGAGCGCACGCCTGATAAGCGTGAGGTCGGTGGTTCGAGTCCACTCGTGCCCATAGTGTTTAGTCCATTACTAGAGAATTGAAACATTATCTTTTCACTAAGAGGACACGGGTTTGTTCCCGTATAAACTATTTTGGAGGATTACCCAAGTCCGGCTGAAGGGAACGGTCTTGAAAACCGTCAGGCGTGTAAAAGCGTGCGTGGGTTCGAATCCCACATCCTCCTTTTATATTAACGCGGGATGGAGCAGCTCGGTAGCTCGTCGGGCTCATAACCCGAAGGTCGTAGGTTCAAATCCTGCTCCCGCAATAAGGCTCGGTAGCTCAGTTGGTAGAGCAATGGATTGAAGCTCCATGTGTCGGCGGTTCGATTCCGTCTCGCGCCATTTATATATTTTGGAAGGGTAGCGAAGAGGCTAAACGCGGCGGACTGTAAATCCGCTCCTTCGGGTTCGGGGGTTCGAATCCCTCCCCTTCCATTTTACGGGCATAGTTTAAAGGTAGAACTAAGGTCTCCAAAACCTTCAGTGTGGGTTCAATTCCTACTGCCCGTGTTAATAGAATTATGGCGGGTGTGGTGAAGTGGTTAACACACCAGATTGTGGCTCTGGCATGCGTGGGTTCGATCCCCATCACTCGCCTATTTTATATTATTGGGGTATAGCCAAGCGGTAAGGCAAGGGACTTTGACTCCCTCATGCGTTGGTTCGAATCCAGCTACCCCAGTTACTATTTGCCGGCGTGGCGGAATTGGCAGACGCGCTGGACTCAAAATCCAGTGTCCGCAAGGACGTGCCGGTTCGACCCCGGCCGCCGGTATAGTATAGCGTTAGGAACGTAGTTAATCTTCGTTCCTTTTTTGTATTATTTTTGGTATAATAGTAGTTATTCAAATTTTATTTAGATTAAGAAAGTGTAGGGGAGTATGTCTTGTTCTATCGATTTATTAAAACATCGGTATTTGAAAAATATTAAAGAAAATCCTGAATTGTTTGTCGGAATTGAGTTGGAGTATCCTGTTGCAAGTTTAGAAGGGGATGCTACAAATGTTGAAATTATAAAGAATCTATTTCATTATTTAGTTTCCGCTCTGGATTTCACTGTAGAAAAGGTAGATGATTTTGGCAATCCTATCCAGTTAGTAGATCCAATAAGTCAGGATGCTATTTTATTTGAAGTTTCCTATACAACGATTGAGTTTGCATTTGGTAAGGCTGAAACGATTCAAGAGGTCGAAAATCGTTTTAATAATTATATGGATGTAATTCAGAGAAAATTAGGCGAATCAAATCATGCTATTGTTGGCTGTGGTATCCATCCCAACTGGGATAAAAATGAGAATTGTCCAGTGGCTTACCCACGCTATCAGATGTTGATGGACTATTTGAATTTGAGTAGAAATGTTACTAAATCAAACTTACATCATTTCCCTGAATATGGTGCTTTTATCTGTGGGAGTCAGGTTCAGCTGGATATTTCAAAATCCAACTACTTACGGGTGATTAGTGCTTTTACTCAAATTGAAGCGGCTAAGGCTTATTTATTTCCAAACTCTGAGTTTTCGGGAGCAGATTGGGATACGAAAATTTCAAGGGATATTTTCTGGGAAGAATCTATGCATGGTATCTATCCAGAGAACGTCGGGGTCAATGCTAGACTCTTTAAAGATGAGGATGATTTTTTTGATTATTTAGATCATTCTGCAATTTTTACTGCGGAACGTGATGAACAAACCTATTATTTTTATCCAATTCAGGCAAGGGACTATTTGGCTACACCTGAAATCCAAGCATATGCTCTGAATGGGGATAAGATTCTTATTTACCCTCAAGAGAAGGATTTTGAAACTCATCGTAGTTACCAGTACCAAGACTTAACGACTCGAGGAACAGTTGAGTTTCGTAGTGTGTGTACACAGCCACTTGATAGAACTTTCGCTTCTGCTGCCTTTCACTTGGGATTGTTGGTTAATTTAGATAAGTTAGTAGCTTACTTAGAAACAGCACCTTTCTTTAAGAAATTTGGTTGTGATTATAAGTTTTTAAGACGACAATTTTCTAAGAAAAAGCTTACAGATGAGGAAGAAACTACGATTATTGAATTTTCCAAAGACTTACTTCTGTTAGCTGAGGAAGGATTGAAGATGAGAAATAAACAAGAAATGATTTATTTACAGCCTTTGAAAGAAGAATTGGAACTATAATTTCTTTTATAAAGGGAGAATTTTCTGAAAAATCATGATATAATGGAAGAGACTATAGATAAAGGATAGAGAGTAATGACATTAGTTTATCAATCAACGCGTGATGCCAACAATACAGTAACTGCCAGCCAAGCTATTTTGCAAGGTTTGGCGACGGACGGCGGTTTGTTTACACCGCTTACTTATCCAAAGGTAGATTTGGACTTTGACAAATTGAAAGATGCTTCTTATCAGGAAGTTGCTAAGCTTGTTTTGTCAGCATTTTTAGATGACTTTACAGCTGAGGAGTTGGACTACTGTATCAACAATGCTTACGATAGCAAGTTTGATACTCCAGCTATCGCACCATTAGTGAAATTAGACGGCCAATATAATCTGGAGCTTTTCCATGGTTCAACAATTGCCTTTAAGGATATGGCCTTGTCTATTTTGCCATACTTTATGACAACAGCTGCTAAGAAGCATGGCTTGGAGAACAAGATTGTCATCTTAACAGCTACATCTGGTGATACTGGGAAAGCTGCTATGGCAGGGTTTGCGGATGTTCCTGGTACTGAGATTATCGTCTTTTATCCAAAAGATGGTGTCAGCAAGGTACAAGAGTTGCAAATGACCACTCAGACTGGCGACAATACTCATGTTATCGCTATTGATGGTAACTTTGATGATGCCCAAACTAATGTGAAGCATATGTTTAACGATGTGGCTCTTCGTGAGAAGTTGGCAGCCAACAAGTTGCAATTTTCATCTGCTAACTCTATGAATATCGGTCGTTTGGTGCCACAGATTGTTTATTATGTTTATGCCTATGCTCAGTTGGTTAAGACTGGTGAGATTGTGTCTGGTGATAAGGTCAATTTCACAGTACCAACAGGAAACTTTGGAAATATCTTAGCTGCCTTTTATGCTAAGCAAATTGGTCTGCCAGTTGGTAAATTGATCTGTGCTTCAAATGACAACAATGTTTTGACAGACTTTTTCAAGACACGTGTTTACGACAAGAAACGTGAGTTTAAAGTAACAACTAGTCCATCTATGGATATCTTGGTATCTTCAAACTTGGAGCGCCTGATTTTCCATCTTTTGGGGAATGATGCAGTTAAGACAGCTGAACTTATGAATGCCTTGAATACGCAAGGACAATATAAGTTGACAGACTTTGATGCAGAGATTTTGGACCTCTTTGCAGCTGAATATGCGACTGAGGAAGAAACAGCGGCAGAAATCAAGCGTGTCTATGAGTCAGATTCTTATATCGAGGATCCACATACGGCGGTTGCTTCGGCAGTTTATAAGAAATACCAAGCTGCTACTGGAGATGCGACTAAGACAGTGATTGCATCAACAGCTAGTCCATACAAGTTCCCAGTAGTTGCAGTAGAAGCTGTAACGGGGAAAGTTGGCTTAACTGACTTTGAAGCCTTGGCTCAATTACATGACATCTCAGGCGTTGCAGTGCCACCAGCAGTTGATGGGCTTGAAACAGCTCCTGTTCGTCACAAGACAACAGTGGCAGCTGCTGATATGCAAGCAGCGGTTGAGGATTATCTAGGACTTTAAGGCAGAAGGAGTAAACTCGGTTGGGAAACCAACTGAGTTTCTTTTCATCAGGAGGAAGGATTGTTTAAGAAAAATAAAGACATTCTTAATATTGCCTTGCCAGCTATGGGCGAAAACTTTTTGCAGATGCTCATGGGGATGGTGGACAGTTATTTGGTTGCTCATTTAGGATTGATAGCCATTTCGGGTGTATCAATAGCTGGCAATATTATTACGATTTATCAGGCGATTTTCATCGCTCTGGGAGCTGCTATTTCCAGTGTTATTTCAAAAAGTTTGGTGCAGAAGGATCAGTCTAAGCTAGCCTATCATGTGACTGAGGCGTTGAAAATTACTTTACTATTAAGTTTCCTTTTGGGAGCTTTGTCTATCTTCGCTGGGCAAGAGATGATAGGACTATTGGGAACTGAACAGACTGTGGCCGAAAGTGGAGGACTGTATCTATCTTTGGTAGGCGGATCGATTGTTCTTCTGGGCTTGATGACCAGTCTTGGTTCCTTGATTCGTGCAACGCATAATCCACGTTTGCCCCTCTATGTTAGTTTTTTATCCAATGCCTTGAATATTCTCTTTTCCAGTCTAGCTATTTTTGTACTGGATATGGGGATAGCGGGTGTTGCTTGGGGGACTATTCTGTCTCGTTTGGTTGGTCTTGTGATTTTGTGGTCACAATTAAAACTGCCTTATATGAAACCGACTTTTGGTTTAGATAAGGAACTATTGACCTTAGCTTTTCCAGCAGCTGGAGAGAGGCTTATGATGCGGGCTGGTGATGTCGTTATCATTGCCTTGGTTGTGTCTTTCGGGACAGAGGCAGTGGCGGGAAATGCAGTCGGAGAAGTCTTGACCCAGTTTAACTACATGCCTGCCTTTGGCGTCGCTACGGCAACGGTCATGCTGGTGGCTCGAGCGGTTGGAGAGGATAATTGGGAAAGAGTCGCTAGTTTGAGCAAGCAAACCTTTTGGCTTTCTCTGATTCTCATGTTGCCTTTGACCTTTAGTATCTATGCCTTGGGTGTGCCATTAACTCATCTCTATACGACAGATTCTCTAGCGGTGGAGGCTAGTGTTCTAGTGACACTTTTTTCACTACTTGGTACTCCTATGACGATAGGAACAGTCATCTATACAGCAGTCTGGCAGGGTTTGGGCAATGCTCGGCTTCCCTTTTATGCGACAAGTATAGGAATGTGGTGTATCCGCATTGGAACAGGATATCTGATGGGGATTGTGCTTGATTGGGGCTTGCCCGGTATTTGGGCCGGAACCCTTTTGGATAATGGTTTTCGTTGGTTATTTCTACGTTACCGTTACCAGCGTTATATGAGCTTGAAAGGATAGGAAATGCAAAAAACAGCTTTTATTTGGGATTTAGACGGGACTTTATTGGACTCTTACGAAGCGATTTTATCAGGTATTGAGGAGACTTTTGGTCAGTTTTCTATTCCTTATGATAAGGAGCAGGTAAGAGAGCTTATCCTCAAGTATTCGGTGCAAGATTTGCTTGTGCGGGTGGCAGAAGCTAGAAATCTGGATGTGGAAGTGCTCAATCAAGTGCGTGCCCAGAGTCTGGCTGAGAAGAATGCTCAGGTAGTCTTAATGCCAGGTGCGCGTGAAGTGTTGTCTTGGGCAGACCAAGTAGGGATTCAACAGCTTGTTTACACTCATAAGGGAGATAATGCTTTTACCATTCTAAGAGACTTGGGTTTGGAATCTTATTTTACAGAGATTATAACCAGTCAGAGTGGCTTTGCGCGGAAGCCAAGTCCAGAAGCGGCTACCTATCTCTTAGACAAGTATCAGCTGAATCCTGAGAAGACTTATTATATAGGGGACCGAACTCTGGATGTGGAATTTGCTCAGAATAGTGGGATTCAAAGTATCAACTTTTTAGAGTCGTCTTATGAAGGTAATCACAGGATTCAAGCGTTAGCAGATATTTCCCATTTTTTTGAGGCTGAGCGATAAAAAGATTGTGTCAATTTTGTGACAGAGACCTAACAAACTATTTCAAGTAATCGAGTTTGTTACAAGGAATAGACAGTTCTGTTAAATAAGCCCGAGAGGGCTTTTTTTCTGCTCTTTTTGTGTTATCATAGACAGGTACTCATTTGAAAGGAATTTGAAAGAATGAAGAAAAGAATATTATTAGCGTCAACAGTAGCCTTGTCATTTGCCCCAGTATTGGCAACCCAAGCAGAAGAACTTCTTTGGATTGCACGTAGTGTTGAGCAAATCCAAAATGATTTGACTAAAACGGACAACAAAACAAGTTATACAGTACAGTATGGTGATACCTTGAGCACAATTGCAGAAGCCTTGGGTGTAGATGTCACAGTTCTTGCGAATTTGAATAAAATCACTAATATGGACTTGATTTTCCCAGAAACTGTTTTGACAACGACTGTCAATGAAGTAGAAGAAGTAACGGAAGTTGAAATCCAAACACCCCAAGCAGACTCTAATGAAGAAGTGACAACTGCGACAGCAGATTTGACAACCAATCAAGTGACTGTAGATGATCAAACTGTTCAAGTTGCAGATCTTTCTCAACCAATTGCAGAAGCGCCAAAAGAAGTCTCATCAAATTCAGAAGTTACGGAGACAGTGACTGCTACAGAAGAAGTGACACCATCTACAGGAACTTCTGTCCCAGAGGAGCAAACAGCCGAAACAAGTAGTGCAGTTGCAGAAGCAGCTCCTCAGGCAATGACTCCAGCTGAGAAAGATGAAACTCAAGCAAGCACTCAAGCTGAATCAGCAGTAGAAGCAACTACAACACCAGTAGAAGAAAAAGCTCCTGAAACAACTGCAACAAGTTCAGAAGCAAAAGAAGTAGCATCATCAAATGGAGCTACACCAACAGTTTCTACTTATCAACCAGAAGAGACGAAGATAGTTTCAACAACTTACACAGCTCCAGCTGCGCCTGATTATGCTGGACTTGCAGTAGCGAAATCTGAAAATGCAGGCCTTCAACCACAAACGGCTGCCTTTAAAGAAGAAATTGCCAACTTGTTTGGCATCACATTCTTTAGTGGTTACCGTCCAGGAGACAGTGGAGATCACGGAAAAGGTTTGGCTATTGACTTTATTGTACCAGAAAGCTCAGAACTAGGGGATAAGATTGCGGAATACGCTATTCAAAATATGGCCAGCCGCGGCATTAGTTACATCATCTGGAAACAACGTTTCTATGCTCCATTCGATAGCAAATATGGGCCAGCTAACACTTGGAATCCAATGCCAGACCGCGGTAGTGTGACAGAAAACCACTATGACCATGTTCACGTTTCAATGAATGGATAAACAAGACTTGGTAATATCATTTTGACGAATGAGATCTAGCTTTCGTGATAGGAAGTAGGTCTTGTTCGTTTTTTATTTGTCATACTCTTCGAAAATCTCTTCAAACCACGTCAGTTTTATCTGAAACCTCAAAGCTGTGCTTTGAGCAACCTGCGACTAGCTTTCTAGTTTACTCTTTGATTTTCATTGAGTATCAATTTGAATGGAAGATGGGAAGTTTCTGTCTTGTAATGATTCAAGCAACATTCTTGCAATCTATTTTACTTTATACTCAATTGTTTTCAAAAAGCAACCTTG
>NZ_VMLO01000104.1:0-12216 GCF_013276735.1 Streptococcus sp. 1559 | reverse complement strand
GATTTTCATTGAGTATAACTTTGTTTCTATCTTAATCAAACTGGGTAGTGAATAATCATCTTCTCACGATAGAAGAAGAGGCTGAGATTGCTGATTCTCGGCCTCTTAGGTCTCTTAAAATGTTCCGATACGGGTGATTGGCCAGAAGCGGAATTTAGCTTCCCCTGTGATATCTTTTGCTTTGAAGGTACCTACGTGGCGGCTGTCGCTCGAAACCAAGCGGTCGTCTCCGAGGAGAAGGTATTCTCCTTCTGGAACTGTAAAGCTAAAGTTGGTGTTGTAGTTGACATCAACTGTGAAGGCTTGAGCTTTTTGAGCGATACTTCTAAAGAAAGTTCCTTTATTTCCTTCAAATCCCTTGCCTGAGTAGGTGCTTTGGAGTTTGTCATCCTTGAAGCGTTTGATATAGTTAGCTAGATAAGGTTCATCTGTCTCTTTGTCATTGATGTAAAGTTTATCATTTTCGTAACGGATGGTATCGCCAGGCATTCCGATGACGCGCTTGACGATGTCCTTATTGCCATCTTCCTCATGGGCCACCACGATATCAAAACGGTCAATAGGGAGGTGCTTAACGACAAAGAGAATTTCGCCATCCGCTAGGGTAGGATCCATGGAGTGTCCTTCTACGCGGACATTACTCCAAAAAAAGATACGACTTAAAGCTAGTAATGACAGAATCAGGAGGAATAATCCCCACTCTTTTAGGAAATTTTTAAATGAATTCATAACTTACCTTTCTAAGCGTTTTTTCGCTTTTTCAGTATTTTTAAAGTGCAATTTGGCGCAGAAGTTGAGTCCCTGCATACCATAGGCTTGTAAAATCTGGCTAGCTACCTTATCAGAAGCTGTTCCAGCTCCACTTGGAAGTTGATAACCCAGTTCTCGTCCTAGATTTTCTAGATTTTCCAGAAAGAGATCACGCGCAATGATAGAAGAAACTGCGACAGCCAAGTATTCGCCCTCAGCCTTTTCTTCTAAGCTGATAGGATTGCTGAAACGATTGGCCTCTTGTGCCAAGTACTTGTCATAATTTTTAGCACTGGTAAAGGCATCAATCACAATTTTCTCAGGTTGAACGCCTTTTTGAAGAAGGAGATAGATAGCCTGGTTATGGAGGGCAACCTTAACCGAAACAGCATTGTAGCGGTCTCCGATGACCTCGTTGTACTTGCTTGGTGAGAGAAGCAGTGCCTGGTGCTGGATTTTGTCCTTGAGGATAGGGGCAATCTGACGAATCTTTTGGTCGGTCAGAGTTTTAGAATCCCCCACACCGAGTTTTCGCAAGAAAGCATGCTGGTCAGGTGTGACAAAGGAAGCCACAACTGCAAGTCCACCAAAGTAGGAACCATTTCCAACCTCATCTGTCCCAATCAAAGGGAAATTTTGTCCCCTGTTTTCCTCTACCATTTGATAGCCAAAGAAACGAGCGTATTTCTCGGCTCCCTCACCCTGAAGCAAGACCTTTCCAGAAGTATAGATAGAAACCGTTGCTTGAGGTAGTCGCAAAAAGTAGCGAATATAGGGATTCTTGCTGGGAGCTAGACTGCTTTGATAGTGTTCAAGAAAAGCCTGAATCTTCTTTTCACTTGGTGTGAGTGTTATACTTGCCATAGTTTCTATTGTACCATAAAAGCAGGCAAATTTGTAAAAACTGACAAAATTAGCGAATTTTGGTATAATATCGTGAGGTGAATTTTATGGCAAATCTAAATCGATTCAAATTTACATTCGGGAAAAAATCATTAACCTTGACAAGCGAGCATGATAACCTTTTTATGGAGGAAATCGCCAAGGTTGCGACAGAAAAATACCAAGCAATTAAAGAACAAATGCCTAGTGCAGACGATGAAACCATCGCTCTTTTGTTGGCAGTCAACTGTTTATCAACTCAGCTCAGCCGTGAGATTGAATTTGACGATAAGGAGCAAGAGATAGAAGAACTCCGCCACAAGCTTGTGACTTGCAAGCAAGAACAGAGCAAGATTGAGGACTCCTTATGATTTCGCTCCTTCTTCTATTGGTCTTGGCTTGGGGATTTTATATCGGCTATCGGAGAGGCCTGCTCTTACAGGTTTATTACCTGATTTCAGCACTGGCATCTGCTTTTATGGCTGGTCAGTTTTACAAGGGGCTTGGCGAGCAGTTTCATTTGCTGCTCCCTTATGCAAATCCGCAGGAAGGTCAGGGAACTTTCTTTTTCCCATCGGATCAACTCTTTCAGTTGGATAAGGTCTTTTATGCAGGGATCGGCTTCTTGCTTGTATTTGGGATTGTCTATAGCATCGGTCGTTTGCTTGGTCTCCTCTTACACTTGATTCCTAGTAAAAAATTGGGTGGTAAGTTGTTCCAAGTTTCAGCAGGTATCTTGTCCATGTTGGTGACCTTATTTGTCTTGCAAGTGGCCTTGACCATCTTGGCGACCATCCCCATGGCAGCTATACAAAATCCTCTTGAAAAGAGTATCGTCGCAAAACACATCATCCAGAGCATACCAGTAACAACCAGTTGGCTCAAACAAATCTGGGTGACAAATTTAATCGGATAAAAAGGGCAGGAGTTTTCCTAGCCCTTTGTTTACAGATTTGACTCGAATCTATTAGAATGTAAAAAGCTATCACACCTAGACATTCAAAGATAAGGAAATAAAGATGAATAAGAAAATATTAGAAACATTAGAGTTTAATAAGGTCAAGGCCTTGTTTGAGCCCCATTTGTTGACCGAGCAGGGCTTGGAGCAATTGAGACAGCTGGCTCCGACTGCTAAAGCAGATAAAATCAAACAGGCTTTTGCTGAGATGAAGGAGATGCAGGCTCTTTTCGTAGAGCAACCGCATTTTACTATTCTCGCAACTAAGGAAATTGCAGGAGTCTGCAAGCGGTTGGAGATGGGAGCAGACCTCAATATCGAGGAGTTCCTCCTCTTGAAGCGCGTGCTTCTTTCTAGCAGAGAACTGCAAAGTTTTTATGCCAATCTGGAAAATGTCAGTTTGGAAGAGTTAGCCCTTTGGTTTGAGAAATTACACGATTTTCCGCAATTACAAGGAAATCTCCAAGCCTTTAATGATGCAGGTTTCATTGAAAATTTTGCCAGTGAAGAATTGGCGCGCATCCGTCGAAAAATCCATGATAGCGAGAGTCAGGTACGCGATGTTTTACAAGACTTGCTCAAGCAAAAAGCGCAGATGTTGACGGAAGGAATCGTTGCCAGCAGAAATGGCCGTCAGGTTCTACCTGTCAAAAATACCTACCGCAATAAGATTGCAGGTGTCGTTCATGATATTTCTGCCAGCGGAAACACCGTCTATATCGAACCCCGTGAGGTGGTCAAACTGAGCGAAGAAATTGCCAGTTTGCGAGCAGATGAGCGCTATGAAATGCTTCGCATTCTCCAAGAAATTTCTGAGCGTGTTCGCCCTCATGCGGCTGAGATTGCTAATGACGCTTGGATTATCGGTCATCTGGACTTGATTCGTGCTAAGGTTCGCTTTATCCAAGAAAGGCAAGCAGTCGTTCCTCAGCTATCAGAAAATCAAGAAATTCAACTGCTCCATGTCTGCCATCCTTTGGTCAAAAATGCCGTTGCAAATGATGTCCATTTTGGACAAGATTTAACAGCTATTGTCATTACAGGTCCCAATACAGGTGGGAAGACCATCATGCTTAAAACTCTGGGCTTGACGCAGGTGATGGCTCAGTCTGGTTTGCCAATTTTAGCAGACAAGGGAAGTCGTGTTGGTATTTTTGAAGAAATTTTTGCTGATATTGGCGATGAACAGTCTATTGAGCAGAGCTTGTCTACCTTCTCTAGTCACATGACCAATATTGTGGATATTCTTGGCAAGGTCAACCAACATTCGCTCTTGCTCTTGGATGAGTTGGGGGCTGGTACAGATCCCCAAGAGGGAGCCGCCCTTGCCATGGCTATTCTAGAGGACCTTCGCCTACGTCAAGTCAAGACTATGGCGACTACCCACTATCCGGAACTCAAGGCCTACGGTATTGAGACAGCTTTTGTCCAAAATGCCAGCATGGAGTTTGATACTGCGACTCTTCGCCCGACCTATCGCTTTATGCAGGGAGTGCCTGGTCGAAGTAATGCCTTTGAAATTGCCAAACGTCTAGGCCTATCTGAAGTTATCGTAGGGGATGCCAGTCAACAGGTCGATCAAGACAATGATGTCAATCGGATCATTGAGCAACTGGAAGAGCAGACGCTAGAGAGTCGCAAACGCTTGGATAATATCCGTGAGGTGGAGCAAGAAAATCTCAAGATGAACCGTGCTCTCAAAAAACTCTACAATGAGCTCAATCGTGAAAAGGAAACCGAGCTTAACAAGGCGCGTGAACAGGCTGCTGAGATTGTGGACATGGCCCTCAGTGAGAGTGACCAGATTCTCAAAAATCTCCACACTAAATCTCAACTCAAGCCCCACGAAATCATTGAAGCCAAGGCTAAGTTGAAAAAATTGGCCCCTGAAAAAGTAGATTTGTCTAAAAACAAGGTCCTTCAAAAGGCCAAGAAAAAACGAGCTCCAAAGGTGGGAGATGATATCGTAGTTCTCAGTTATGGACAGCGTGGTACCCTGACCAGTCAACTTAAGGATGGCCGTTGGGAAGCCCAAGTTGGCTTGATTAAGATGACCTTGGAAGAGAAAGAGTTTGACCTTGTTCAAGCCCAGCAAGAAAAGCAAGTCAAGAAGAAACAGGTCAATGTCGTGAAACGAACTTCTGGTCGTGGCCCACAAGCCAGACTGGACCTTCGAGGCAAACGTTATGAAGAGGCCATGAATGAGCTAGATGCCTTTATCGACCAAGCCTTGCTTAACAATATGGCTCAAGTTGATATCATCCATGGTATCGGAACAGGTGTCATCCGTGAAGGTGTCACTAAATACCTACAAAGAAACAAACATGTCAAGAGTTTCGGCTATGCCCCGCAAAATGCTGGAGGCAGTGGCGCGACTATTGTCACTTTTAAAGGATAGAAGTATTCTGAGCTTTATACAGTAAAAACTGTTGAATTAAGTTTTACTAATAAACACATTGACAAAAGCCAACATTTTTTGTAAAATAAGAATCAATTAAATACCAACACCGAATGAAGTTTAATAGAAGTGGGGAATCGTTTGATTTTCCATGACTGTAAATGGACGGAACTCTGGAGAGACCGTAAAGGCACCGAAGGGGCAAGGCAGGCAACTGCTCAAACTCTCAGGTAAAAGGACAGAGCTAGGATAGACCGCTTTTTAGCATTTATCTAAGCATTCCAGAGTACATGTATCTTGCATGTGCTCTTTCTTTTGGGGTTGAAAAGATAGGAGAAGGAAATGTTAGAATTGCTTAAATCAATCGATGCTTTTGCTTGGGGACCGCCCCTCTTGATTTTATTGGTCGGAACAGGGATTTACCTAACTATTCGGCTAGGACTCTTGCAGGTTTTGCGTCTGCCCAAGGCCTTTCAGCTTATTTTTATCCAGGATAAGGGACATGGTGATGTATCCAGTTTTGCAGCTCTGTGTACAGCCTTGGCATCAACCGTTGGAACAGGGAATATTATAGGAGTTGCGACGGCTATCAAGGTTGGTGGACCAGGAGCTCTCTTTTGGATGTGGATGGCGGCTTTCTTTGGAATGGCTACCAAGTATGCGGAAGGACTCTTGGCCATCAAATACCGCACCAAGGACGACCATGGTGCAGTAGCGGGAGGTCCCATGCACTATATCCTTCTAGGAATGGGAGAAAAGTGGCGACCACTTGCTGTTTTGTTTGCAGTAGCAGGAGTATTGGTTGCTCTCTTGGGAATCGGAACCTTCACCCAAGTCAACTCGATTACAGAATCTATCCAAAATACAACGGCTATTTCACCAGCCATCACAGCTCTCGTCTTGTCTGTCTTTGTAGCGATTGCTGTCTTTGGTGGACTCAAGTCCATTTCTAAGGTTTCAACTACTGTTGTTCCTTTTATGGCGATCATTTATATCTTAGGAACTCTTACAGTTATTTTCTTTAATATCGGGAAAATTCCTTCTACAATCGCTTTAATCTTGACATCGGCTTTTAGTCCCCTTGCTGCGGTAGGTGGATTTGCTGGTGCTAGCGTTCGGATGGCTATTCAAAATGGTGTGGCGCGTGGTGTGTTCTCAAATGAATCTGGTCTAGGTTCTGCTCCCATTGCAGCGGCTGCGGCTAAGACAAATGAACCAGTAGAGCAAGGTTTGATTTCTATGACAGGAACCTTTATTGATACTCTCATTATCTGTACTCTGACTGGTTTGACCATCTTGGTGACTGGTGTTTGGAGTGGTGACTTAAATGGGGTTGCCTTGACTCAGTCAGCCTTCTCAACAGTCTTTTCACACTTTGGGCCTGCCCTCTTGACCATCTTCCTTGTACTTTTTGCCTTCACAACGATTCTAGGTTGGAACTATTACGGAGAACGCTGTTTCGAGTTCCTCTTTGGTGTTCGTTTTATCTGGCTCTACCGTGTGGTCTTTGTGCTCATGGTCTTGTTGGGAGGATTTATCGAGTTGGATATGGTCTGGATTATCGCAGATATCGTCAACGCCTTGATGGTTCTGCCAAACTTGATTGCCCTCTTAGTCTTGTCGCCAGTCGTTATTGCTGAAACTAAAAAGTATTTTGACAAATAATGAAATCACACATGGCGTGTGATTTTTTTGCCTATAAATGATTTTTATCAAGCTGATATATAATATATATTATGCAAATGATTGGAAGTGTGATAAACTAATACTCAATGAAAATCAAAGAGCAAACTAGGAAGCTAGCCGCAAGCTGTACTTGAGTACGGTAAGGCGACGCTGACGCGGTTTGAATTTGATTTTCGAAGAGTATAATATACAACGAAAATCTTATGAGAGAATAAACCTTTGTCTTAAATAAACTTAGGAATCAGGACTTTATAAGATTTTCCAATAATATTAGTGTCAATAACAAGAAAAGAGGTATCTTATGACAACATTTACAATCCATACAGTAGAATCAGCACCGGCAGAAGTGAAAGAAGTTCTTGAAACAGTAGAAAAAGACAACAATGGCTATATTCCCAACCTAATCGGTCTCTTGGCCAATGCACCGACTGCTTTAGAAGCATACCGAACTGTCGCATCTATCAACCGTCGCAACAGCCTGACACCCGTTGAGCGTGAAGTGGTGCAAATCACGGCAGCCGTGACCAATGGTTGTGCCTTCTGTGTCGCAGGTCACACAGCCTTTTCCATCAAACAAATCCAGATGAATGATGACTTGATTCAAGCTCTTCGCAATCGTACTCCAATTGAAACAGATCCTAAATTGGATACCCTAGCTAAGTTTACTTTGGCAGTTATCAATACCAAGGGTCGTGTAGGAGATGAAGCCTTGTCTGAGTTTTTAGAAGCTGGCTACACCCAACAAAATGCCTTGGATGTGGTTCTTGGTGTCAGCCTAGCAAGCCTCTGTAACTATGCCAACAACCTAGCCAATACCCCAATTAACCCAGAATTGCAACCTTATGCTTAATTCATATCTGAGTAAAAAATGAAGTCTGAAATCAACGGACTTCGTTTTTTATCCCCTCATTTAAGCGCTTTTATGCTATACTGAAACTAACATGATTATTGGAGGTTAGGATGAAAAAACTCCCCTTGGTATTTTCTGGTTGTTTGCTAGGTTTAGCAGGATCTGGAAATCTTATTTTAGATACGTTGCCGGTTCTGTCACATCTTTTTAGTCTGACAGGTTTGATTTTGTGGATTTACTTTCTGCTTCTGCATCTTTTTAATTGGAAAGAAACCAAGCAAGAGTTGACCAAGCCCCCTCTTTTATCAGGAATGGCCACCTTTCCCATGGCTGGGATGATTTTATCGACCTATGTCTTTCGCGTCTTCCCTCATCTTTCTTTGGTTGTGCAAGGACTCTGGTGGTGTTCATTTCTCTTGGATTTGGCCTTGATTGCTGGTTTCACTATCAAGTTTGCTTGTCCGGGTCGGAGGGTTCATGCTACTCCTAGCTGGACGGTGCTTTATGTAGGGATAGCGGTAGCAGCCTTGACTTATCCTCTGGTGGGTATCATTGAAATTGCCTATGTGACCTTGAGTTTTGGTTTTCTTCTTACCTTCTATCTCTATCCCCTTATTTATAGTGATTTAAAGAAGCAACCACTCCCACTAGCCTTGCTTGGGCAAGAAGGTATCTACTGTGCTCCCTTTTCTTTGCTTTTGGCTTCTCTGGTTCGAGTTGGAGGAGCTAGCCTACCGACTTGGGTCTTGATTTTCATGCTTTTGGCTTCCCAATCCTTCTTTTTCTTTGTTTTGACTCGCCTACCCAATATTTTAAAACAAGGTTTTCAACCAGCCTTCTCAGCCCTCACCTTCCCGACTATTATCACAGCTACTTCGCTTAAGATGGCTCAGGGAATCTTGAAACTTCCATTTTTGGATTATTTGGTACTGGCTGAAACTGTTATTTGCCTAATCATTTTGCTCTTTGTATTAGGCGCTTATCTGATTTGGTTACGAAAAAAGGTCTAGCTAGAAATAGCTAAACCTTATTTTTTATGGTTTGATGACCTCAGCTCCACCCATGTATGGACGAAGTGCTTCTGGGATGGTCACGGAACCATCTTCATTTTGGTAGTTTTCAAGAATAGCAGCCACTGTACGTCCAACTGCAAGTCCAGAACCGTTCAAGGTATGGAGCAATTTCACCTTGCCATCTGCTTCATCACGGTAACGGATTTGGGCACGACGGGCTTGGAAATCTTCTGTGTTTGAACAGCTTGAGATTTCACGGTAGGTATTTTGGGCTGGAATCCACACTTCCAAGTCGTAAGTCTTCGCAGATGAGAAGCCCATATCTCCAGTAGAGAGCGCAACGACACGGTATGGAAGGTTAAGTTTTTGAAGAATGTTTTCAGCGTTGGTTGTCATTTTTTCCAATTCTTCGTAAGATTCTTCTGGTTTGGCAAATTTAACCATTTCAACCTTATGGAATTGGTGCAAACGAATCAAGCCACGAGTATCACGACCAGCTGAACCAGCCTCAGAACGGAATGATGGGCTCATAGCAGTGAAATAGATTGGCAGGTCTTTACCGTCAAGGATTTCATCACGGTAGTAGTTTGTCAGAGGAACTTCAGCTGTAGGAATAAGGACGTAATTGCTGTCGCTGAGTTCAAAAGTATCTTCCTTGAATTTTGGATATTGACCAGTCCCAAACATAGAATCGTGGTTAACCATGTAAGGCGTGATGACTTCAGTATAACCTTCTTTGCCATGCTCGTCCAACATAAAGTTGTAGATAGCACGTTCCAAACGAGCACCGAGGCCTTTATAGAAGAGGAAGCGAGCGCCTGTTACCTTGCCACCGCGTTCCCAGTCGAGGATACCAAGGTCTTCACCAAGATCCCAGTGAGCTTTTGGCTCGAAATCGAACTCGCGTGGAGTGCCCCAACGACGAACTTCCACATTGTCATCTTCGTCAGCCCCAATAGGAACGCTGTCAGCAGGGATGTTTGGAAGAGTAGTAGTAAATTCTGTCAATTTAGCATCGATTTCTGCCAATTCAGCATCCAAGGCTTTAACCTCAGCAGATAGAGTTTGCATGGCAGCAATCTTGTCATCTGCATTTTCCTTGTTGCGTTTGGCTTGGGCAATCTCAGCAGAAACTGTGTTGCGTTCAGCCTTGAGAGTTTCAACCTTGACCAAGATGTCACGACGTTTAGCATCGATTTCTTTCATCTCGTTTAAGACAGCAGCATCTACACCACGTGTAGCCAATTTTTCTGCGACAGCATCAAAGTCTGTACGAATACGTTTGATATCTAACATAAGAACTCCTTTATGAAAAAAGCACACCTGACAAAGCGTTGGAGTGGCAGGGCCACGGTTCCATCCAACTTCACAGGTGTGCACTTGATTGTGCATGTAATTGTTATTAACGGTAGAATTTCACCTATCCCTCCTATCTGCTCGCAGCATCCGCAGACTTTCTGAAAGAAGAAGATAACCTACTTATCCGTTGCTATAATTATACTAAAGTTTCTACTTTTTTGCAAATAGATTTTTAAATTTTTGACCAATTGTCTGAATCAGGGTCGGAAGTTTGATGACCTTGTCATTACCCAGTTTTTCACGAGCAATTTTGAGAATGGCACCTGAGTCTTTTGAAGCAAAGAGGAATTTTCCTTTGTCTGTAAAGACTTCGAAGTGGCGACTGATTTTCCGCCCAGTGACATTGGCTCCAATTTGGTTGATATGGCTCCAAGGAATCTGGATAAATTGTTCAACATTGACATCGGGGTAAAATTCCAAAGCCTGATCTCCGACAAGGAATTTCCCAACTTTCCCAGCGATAGAGAGGTAGGAAGTGCCTGTCGTACTGAGGAGTACTGTTTTGTTAAGTGATTGAGCCATGCTTAGTCTTCCTTACTTTCTCCAAAAAAGGCATTGTAGAGGGCTTTGATTGCTGCTTTCTCTTGGTCTTTATTGACAACAAACATGATAGAAACTTCACTAGAACCTTGAGACATCATCTGGATGTTGATCTTATTTTCAGATAGAGCGCGTGTCGCAGTAGCAGTCACTCCGATATGGCTCTTCATTTTTTCACCAACAATCATAATGATAGAAAGGTCGTGTTCGATTTCTGCATGATCTACTTTAGCCTTTTGAACCAACTGACGCAGGATTTCTTCTTCCTTGATAGGAGTTAGTTCGCGAGAACGGAGGATGATTGAAAGATCGTCGATACCGGTTGGCATATGTTCCCAACCGATGTTAAGATCTTCAAGGATTTGCAGAACCTTGCGTCCAAATCCAACCTCACGGTTCATAAGGTATTTCGACATGTTGATGCTGACAAAGCCTGAGTCACCAGCAATTCCCACAACTGGAAATTCATCACTACTGTGTTTTAGAACGATACGAGTACCTGGGTGGTCAGGGTTATTGGTATTCTTGATAACCAGAGGGATTTTTCCACGGTAGGCAGGAAGAAGAGCTTCGTCATGAAGAACTGAGAATCCTGCATAGGCCAACTCACGCATTTCACGGTAGGTCAACTCAGGGATCGAGTGTGGTTGGTGGATAATACCAGGGTGGGCTGCAAAGATACCATCAACGTCCGTAAAGTTTTCATAGAGGTCGGCTTTTACACCTGCAGCAATGATAGAACCTGTAATATCAGAACCTCCACGTGAGAAAGTACAGATTTGATTTTCCTTGGTAACTCCAAAGAAACCAGGAATGACAAGAACTTCATTTGCATTTGTCAATTCTTCAATCTTGTCATAACTTGATGGAATGATGCGAGCGTGACCAGGTTCACTTGTGACCACAATCCCAGCTTCTCTAGGGTGCATATAGCGTGCATCGATACCCTTTTGGTTAAAGTAGGCAGCAATCAATTTGGCATTGTTATTTTCACCGGCTGCTAGGAAAGTATCGTAGAGAAATTCATTTTCATCAATAGGAAGAGTGGCCAAGGCACGAATACTTTTTGAAATTTTTTCTAGCACAGCTGGTTTAAGACCTAGTTCACTAACCATAGCAGCATAGCGGTCGATAATCCAGTTTTGGCTCTTGCTAATATCGTTACCAGCAACATAATCGCGGTAGTATTTAATCAAGGCATCCGTAACCTTAGTATCTTCAGCATTGCGTTTTCCTGGTGCAGAAACAACTACAAAACGACGCTCTGGATCGCTTTTAACGATGTTTAAAACTTTTTCTAATTGACCAGCAGAGGCAAGAGAGCTACCTCCAAATTTAACAACTTTCATAAGAACTCCTAAAGTAAGTATTTTATACGATTATAGCAGAAAGAAAGCCTTTTTTCAATGAAGAAAATAAGATGCTTTATAGGATAAAGCGAGCCTTTCCAATCGGCTGAGACACTTTCAGTCAATTTTTTCTTGCTTTCTGTTCCTAAAAAAGATATACTTTGAAAATAAAATAATTCAATACTCAATGAAAATCAAAGAGCAAACTAGGAAGCTAGCCGTAGTCAGCTCAAAGCACTGCTTTGAGGTTGTGGATAGAACTGACGAAGTCAGCTCAAAATACTGTTTTGAGGTTGCAGATGGAACTGACGTAGTCAGTAACATATACATACGGCAAGGCGAAGCTGACGTGGTTTGAAGAGATTTTCGAAGAGTATAGTAGATTGAAATAGACTGTGAACAAATTGATAAGGAAATTTTAAAGTAATTCC
>NZ_VMLO01000103.1:0-664 GCF_013276735.1 Streptococcus sp. 1559 | reverse complement strand
CAGCGGCAGCCTTGAATGGTCAAGCAACAAGTAAAGATGAGTTGAAAGCCGAAATTGCGAAAGAAGATGCAACAAAAGCTGACGCCAAGTACACGAATGCAGACCAAGCTAAGCGTACTGCCTATGATCAAGCACTTGCAGCAGCGAAAGCTGTAGCAGCTAAAGAAGGTGCAAGTCAAGCAGAAGTTGAGAAAGCTAAGAATGACTTAGTTGCAGCAGCGGCAGCCTTGAATGTATCAGATATAGTAGCAGGAACTCAGCCTACATCGTATCAAACGAGAGCAATGTTGCCTAATACTGGTAGTCGATCAGATAGCACTACAGCTGCTCTAGGACTTCTATCAATCTTTGGAGCAGTCGGTTTACTCTTTTCTAAAAAGAAAAAAGATGATGAAGAAGCTTAAGTAGATGATTCTATTTGATTCTCAATAGCCTTCACATGCAAAAATCTTTATCAATTAAAAAGAACTAGGGTAACCTACACATTAGCTGGATATACTCACCCTATAGCGGATAGTGAAGAAGCCTCTTTGCCAACTGTAGTAGAGTTGAAGTTAGCTAAGATTCAGAAAGGACAAATTTTGTCCTTTCTTTTTTGGCTCTTTGTCAACTGTAGTGGGTTGAAGGTAACCGCCCAATAACGAAGTATAGTAACCGCCCAATA
>NZ_VMLO01000102.1:0-11267 GCF_013276735.1 Streptococcus sp. 1559 | reverse complement strand
TTTATAGCTCCCATGATTTACAAGAACAGCAGGACAAGCGATTTCTTTGGGGAGTGGTTCAAAACGCAACTCCTGCCTGCTTTGAAGACCCCTCATGTTATTATCATGGACAATGCTAGTTTTGATCCCAAGAACATTTTGGATGAACTCTGCATCCAAGATAAACACTTTTTCTTACCTCTACCGCCATATTCACCGGATTTGAATCCTATTGAGCAAGCTTGGGCTATCTTGAAAAAGAAAGTAACAGATTTATTAAGGGAAGTCCCAACTATTTTTGAATGTTTGGAACGCTTTTTAAAAACTAAATGACTATAAAACTTTTTTCCCAGATTTTTGTTTACTACTAAAGTTCACAATGGGTCTAATTTTTAAAATACTCTTGTTTAATTTTTGTAAGCAGATTGTTAGTAAAAGAGAATAACCCTGCTAAATTTCTGATCTACTTTATTCTATAGTAAAATGAAATAAAAATAGGACAAATCAATCAGGACAATCAAATCAATTTCTAGTAATGTTTTAGAAGTCCAGATGTACTATTCTAGTTTCAATCTACTATATATTATTCACTGACTAAAAAAGAAAACCTACCTTCTCAGTAGATTTTCTCTGTTTAAAATTTATTTCCAAGCGCCACTGGCATCTACATAGTAACCATCAGGTGTATAGGTGTTGTGAAGCATCTTACCAGTTGAAGCAAGGTAGTACCAAGATCCACTATCTTTTACCCATCCTGTTACCATAGAACCTGAGTTGTTTAGATAATACCAAGATCCACTATCTTTGATCCAACCTGTCGCCATAGAACCTGAGTCCTTTAGGTAATACCAAGAGTTATTATCATATAGCCAATTGCTAGCAATCATAGCTCCTGATGATTTAAAGGCATACCAGTTGCCACCCTGATAGAGCCAAGTTTGATTGAACATGACTCCTTTATCATTCATAAAGTACCAAGTTCCCTTGTCCTTAACCCAAGCATTTTTAACTAATTGACCTTGTTTTTGATAGTACCACTTTTCACTGTAATTCTTTTTTAGCCAGCTTTCTGCTTTTAGAATCGGATAAAGTATTTTGAAGGCTCCTCCCCCTCTGTAGGAATGACTGATAACTCCTGGTTTTTGAAGTTTCAATTCTACATAGTCGTCTTCCCAAGCAAACACTTTTTGACCATTGAGAGTCTCTGGTAAGGTAGCAGTGTAGGTCTTAGTTTGATAGTCCCATTTTGCATCAAGGTAGGTGTGTTGATCATTTGATTCGTCAATACGGAAGTAACCACTCTTTCCGCCATCATTATATACATCATCTACTACTTTAGTGGACCAGGTCTTTACTTCATTTCCGCTCTTGGCTTCTACCTTGATATCTCCTCTATAGCCATAAGGTACATAGAAATTCAGGTAACGCCCCTCTGTACCGACCATAGATTTGTCCTTTTCTTGACCTAGGAAATTGATAGTCTGATCTTGACCATTGAGACTAACCGTCCACTCGATTTTCTCAGTTTTTGGCAAATCCAAGACTTTGATATCCACTTCATGGCCATTGTTAAATCGAAGAATTTTGCCATCTTGATACTTAACCCCACCCTTAATAACCCATTCTTCTTCCAACTCAAAGGCTTGACCTGAATGAGGGAAAGCTAATAAAGCTAGACCTGCTAGAGATAAACCAAATAGTGTGATTTTTTTTGATACTTTCATTTTCTTAACTCCTTATTTTTGGAATAAAACAAATTGACTGTTTTTAGGATAAACTGATACATGTTGCTCTTCGTGAATTTGTGATGCAGCTTCAAGGACTAGAGGATAAGAGTATTGATACAGTTCCTCTAAAGTAATTTTTCCGTTAGTATTGGTGTCTGCCATAGGCGAAATCATTCTATTTTGAAGTGAATCCCAACCTGTACCCATTGCCCAGTATCTGGTGGCAAGACTACCTACTCCGACTACACTATACGATTCTTCGCCTTTCCAAGAGGCACATAGTACGAGGAATTTAGAATCAAGCATTTCACCATTCTTGCTTGCTACATCTCCTGTTGAAAATCCTGCCAAAAATGCTTGTTCATCAAATTTTTCTTCAGACTTGGAGGCAACCTTTTTGTCTGACTTACCTACATCTATAATTGTTCCTGAATAGCAACAATCCAGCATAACCACAAACTTACCTTTATATTGTTTCAGTATAGATGCCAATTCCCAGCCTGAAAATGTCTGACCATCGCTACCAAGATAGATTCTTCCGTCTCTTCCTCCATGACAAGTAAGGTAAAGATAGTTCACATCGCTTTCGATAGAAGATTTGAAAAGCTCTTGCGTTTTTGCAATAATCTCGGACTTAGTTTTATCTGGGAAACGAACAACTTTACTAAAGTTTTGGTTACCAAAAACCTTTTCCATAGCATTAACGTCTTCGATAGGTACTGCTCTCGTTGATGTTTCACCAAGAACTAAAGCACGGCGATTAATCGTTTGTCTTGCTCCACTACTAGCAAAGAAATAAGTATCATCTCCAATATTGTGCCAACCTGTCTGCATAGCACCGCTGGCAGCCAAATAATATTGTTTTCCTTCGATAGTCTGTAGGCCAGTTTGCATGACACCGCTAGTATTTAAATAGTACCAACTACCAGAAATCAAACACCATCCTGTTTTCATAGCACCACTAGTATCTAGATAATACCAATTTCCATATTCATTAAACCAACCTGTTTTCATCCAACCTTCACTATCAAAATAGTACCAGGTTTCATTGATCTTTTCCCACCCGTTTTTAGTGTAAGAACCGTCAGAGTGTTTATACCACCAACGGCTATTCGATTGAATCCAACTGCCATTAGAGTGACTATAAGACTTGGGAGAGATAGATTCTTGAGCAGAAACTGGACTATTTACTGGTAGTGTTGCCACTAGGCTCAGTAAAGCAACTGATGACAATAAAATTTTTTTCATAATCATATTGTCCTTTCTGTTTTATTTTTGTATAATCATATCACAAATAAAAAAACAGGTTTTATTTTTTGCAGAAATGGAAGAGGAATACTATGGAAAATTTTGGAGCAGTTTTAAAGGATATCCGTATTTCAAAAAATTTTCGTCTTAAAGATTTGGCTTGTGATAAGATTAGTGAGTCAACTATTTCTCGTTTCGAAAATGGGATTACAAAATTATCTATTGATCATTTTTACATATTGTTAAATCGCCTGGGGATATCATTTTCGGAATTTGAAGAATTAGTTCATTGCTATTATTCCAAAAAAGAATGCTTTTTTGAAGAATTAGAACATGCTGTAAACTCTTCAGATATCATTTTGTTACAAGAACTAATAAAGAAAATAGAGCTAAAACAAAAGCAGGAAAGAAGTTTATGCAATTTTCACATAAAATTGATTGCTGAACAACAGATTAATCGCCTTGTAAATCTTCCTTATAATACATCTATATGCAATGAGATAATAAAGTATTTGCTTTCGGTAGATACTTGGATGGAGTATGAACTGAAAATTTTTTATAATTCGGTGTTTTTTATGAACACTAAAACCATAAGCTTATTATATAGAGCGGTAATCAAGAAAACACGACATTTTTTAAAAACAAATATGGGAACACATAGAGTAATTCCTTTATATTTATTTAATTTAGAATTATTATTAAAAAATAATTTGTTAAATAACGCTCAATTTTTTATAGATGATTTAGAAAATTTACTGACCAGACAAGGATATTATTTTGAAAAGAATTATTTACTCTTCCTAAAAGGTATTTATCTTATAAAAACTAATCAAATAGAGTTAGGTAAAAAAGAATGTTCTAAAGCTATGAGAATATTTAAGGAATATAATGATAGTGATACAATAAATGAATTAAACCAGAAATTTAAGCTAGATCTAACAATTTAATTGTTAAATGATATTGTTTAGAGATATAATTCCTAAAAAATTAGACAAATAATTTATCTATAAGATTTGGTTCTGTATTACACTGAGCTAAGTCTTTCTTAGTTTTAATACATTTGTTATTATATAGGCTTTTATTGATTATTTCTTGTTTTAATTCAGGGGAATAGTAACGATTCTTCCCATTTTTAACACTCTCTATTCCATAACGATCAATTCATCTTGTCACATACCTTAGCCCGAAACATCTACACAAAATCTTTTTGAAAGCTGATTAAAGATTTGTACTTGCTTTCTAAGTTCATAGATCTGAACCTTAACCTCATTTGTCAATCCCATAATAAAAATAAGGACATTCCAATTGAACTGCACCCCAAAAGTTAGACAGAAAAAATCTAACTTTTGGGGTGCAGTTCATATATAGGCGCTATTTTTTCTTGAACAAGCGGATGTAGTCCTGTTTGCTATGAATAATATCTGATACAAAGACAGCTTTTCTGTCCTCTAAAATATGATAGAATGCTAGGTAATCTCCTAAAATGATGCATCGAGTTTTGTGGGGTGGGTATATAATCCCTCCTACTCTTTCGTCAGCATCAAATCCTGCTTCTGGGAAGACTTCAAGACGCTCCAAACCATAAAGAACATTCTTAACTGTGTTTGCTCCTGCCTGTTCTGAAAAGTAGTTAGCTGAGATATAATCTTTAATACCTCTTAGCTGTTCTTGTACCGTTTCGGAGATAATGATGCTATATGCCTTCTCGTTAAATTCCAAGGTTAGCCCTCACTTCATCAAGACTGTAAGTTCTTCCATGTTCTAAATCCTCAAAGCTACGAGCAATTTCAGCACGCAACCTTGATAGAAGTTCTTCTCTTTCTTTATCTACTTGAGTTTCAAATGGCAAGGCTTTATTTTCTACAATGTGTTCTAAAAACAAGTTAAAACTGGCTGTCATATCAAGATTTTGCGCTGTGATAATAGCTTTAGCTTTCTCTAACAAGTCTCTGTTAGTCTTAAAATTTACCTGTGTGTTTTTTTCTAAAACATTCATGGTAGCACCTCCTTTAGACTATTATATCACTTTGGACTATATCGGTCTAGTTATGTCTCAACGATTATAGCTGGATACTAAGAGAAATCAAAAAAGCACTCTAGGATAGAGGCCTAAAGTGCTTAGTTTCAAGGCTTTACAGCCTATCATATTTAATAAAATATTACAACATCTTGTTGTAGAATTCAACGACAAGTGCTTCGTTGATTTCTGGGTTGATTTCGTCGCGTTCTGGCAAGCGAGTCAATGAACCTTCCAATTTTTCAGCGTCGAATGATACGAATGCTGGACGTCCAAGAGTAGCTTCTACTGCTTCAAGGATTGCTGGAACTTTCAATGATTTTTCACGAACTGAGATCACTTGACCTGGAGTTACGCGGTATGATGGGATATCAACGCGTTTCCCGTCAACAAGGATGTGACCGTGGTTTACGAACTGACGAGCTTGACGACGAGTAGTCGCAAGACCAAGACGGTAAACAACGTTATCCAAACGACGTTCCAAAAGAAGCATAAAGTTGAAACCTAGGATCCCGCCTTTGATTTTTGTAGCTTGTACGAACAAGTTACGGAATTGTTTTTCACCTACACCGTAAGTGAAACGAAGTTTTTGTTTTTCAGCCAATTGCAAACCGTATTCTGACAATTTAGAACGGTTGTTTGGTCCGTGTTGTCCTGGTACGTAGTTACGACGTGCCAATTCTTTACCTGTACCTGTAAGTGAAAGGCCAAGGCGACGAGATTGTTTCCAAGATGGTCCTGTATAACGTGACATGTGAATGTCCTCCTGATATAAATAATATTTCGGTGGAAATAGTCACTTAGAAAGCCCTGATTCGTGCAGATGCCCTTCGCCTAAACAGCCAAGGTTACTTATCATAAGACACCTGTTGACGAGCTTCATGCTTTCCTGCTGATATTTCACACAAAATCTATTTTACCATGAATAGCTGGATTTGTAAAGGGGTTTTAGGCTTTATTTTCACTACCAGAGAGATTGAGAAGGAGGGTAAAGGTACTTCCTAGACCGTACTGGCTGCTGACTGTGATTTCCCCACCCAATTGATGAGCCAATTCACGCGCAATCGCAAGACCAAGACCATGCCCACCTGTTTTCATGTTACGCGAAGTTTCGACACGATAAAGGCGTTTGAAAATATTCTCCAAATCCTCTGGGGCAATGCCCTGCCCCTCATCGGTCACACTGATTGAAAGCTGGTTCTTCTCCAGCTTAGCCACCACTTCCAGCTTGGTTCCTGGAGCAGAGTATTTAAAAGCGTTATTGAGCAGATTCACCAAGATACGAGAAAGCTTAGCATAATCTCCTTCAGTCCGGGCAGACTCTGGGATTACCTGCAAGTGGACATCTCTTCTCTCCTGCTCAATCAAAAACTGAAATTCACTCATGCACTCAATCAAGAGCTGATCCAGAAAAATGCTGTCTTTGCTGGTCGTTTCCACCTGATTTCTAGCTGTGTTTAGGGTCAAAAAATTCAACTCCTCAACCAGTTTATTGAGTCTTTCCGTCTGGCGTCCAATGGTTGCTAGATAATGGTCCTGTTCTCCTTCCTTGATAACCCCATCCAAAATCCCTTCTACCGTCGCTTGGATTGAAGTGATAGGAGTCTTGATATCATGCGACAACTGGGCAATCATCAAGCCCTTTTCTCGTTCGCTTTCTTCCAAGGAATCAAAGCTTGCCTGCAAATCATAGGACATTTCATTAAAAGCTTGGCCTAATTGTTGAAATTCTAAAGGGCCTTGAACCTCCAAATTTGAAGGAAAATCCTTGTCCGCTACCCGCCTGGCATGCTCCTTGAGTTTGCCCAACGACGTAAAGACCGGCGATAGGAGAAAGAGACTAATCCCAGCACCGACAAGGCTGGCAACGATGGTCATCCCAAGCAAAAAGTAAATCTCGCCTTTCGCAATCAGCATTTTTTGAACAGCCCAAAAAACAACCAAAATGGTTAAGAGGGTTGAAATAATATATCCAACCAAAATATAACTTTTTAGTTTCATGTTTGTCCTCTCGGTTTCTCTATCTTATATCCCAACCCCCAAACTGTCTTAATAGTGGGCGTTTGGTCACTACTATATTTTGCCAACTCCTGTCGAAGAGCATGGATATGCACATTCAAGGTATTGGTGTCATCCACATAGTCTTCTTGCCAGACTTTTTCATAGAGGTCTGTCTTGGAGAAAACTCTCTCTGGATTGCTAGCTAAAATCCACAGCAATTCAAATGATTTAACAGTTAAATCCAGCATTTCTTCTCCTATTTGAACTTCATGACTACTATGATTCATTTTTAGATTGCCAAGGGAAATCAGCTCTGTTTCGCCCCCACGATGAAGGCGGCGCAAAATATTATGGACACGCAAAACCAGCTCACGTGGGCTAAAAGGCTTAGCAATAAAATCATCTGCTCCCAAGCTCAGGCCGTAAATCTTGTCCTGTTCACTGGTCTTAGCAGTAATAAATAGGAAAGGTTGCTCTGGTGATAAGTATTGAACCTCACTGATTAAATCATAACCATCCATCCGAGGCATCATGACATCTGTGATAATCAAATCAATCGGTTTTTTCTTGAACAGCTCTAGCGCTTCCAGTCCATCATGGGCTACCAAGACCTGATAACCTGCCTGAATTAAGTATCTCTGATGAATATCGGTGATTTCTACCTCGTCGTCAACGAGTAAAATTGTCTTTCCCATCTGTCTCTCCTTTGATAAAAACAGTGCTATACTGCTTTAAGTATAACACTATTTTTATTGTTTTACGATGATTTTAATCTGCTATTGAAAGAAAGTCCTGATTGCTGATTGAGTTGGTAAACTAGCCTTAGTCAGCCCACTATCCATCATTTATTTCCTTAGCTGATTAGTTTTCTTCTTTTTTGTTTTTCAAACCTAGACCACCGAGTAAACCTACAAGCGCAAGCCCAAGGAAACCAATACTTGCCATTGATGTTTGAGCTTCACCAGTATTTGGTAGCATAGCTTTATCATCTGACATCATCTTGTCTGACATCATCGTATCAGACATCTTGTTAGCAGAAGCAGCCATATTTTCACCTGCCATCGTATTGGTAGAGCTTGTCATGGTGTCAGCAGGCATGCTATCTGTAGTACTTGGAGCTGGAGTCTCAGTCTTCATACCTGATTTTTCCATTTGGTCATTTGCTGGCATTGCTTTATCAGTCTCTTTGGCTGGTGCCATCATGTCCTTATGGTCAGCAGCTGTTTGATGAGTCGCACCTGTAGCAGGATTGTGATTCATCGGAGTCACGCCAGAACCAGAGTTAGAAGATGAGAATGAAGCATTTGCTGTGTCTGATGTTTCTTTAACATTTATCTTAATAGTAACTTTTTTAGCTGCTACGACATTTGTCAAATCTACTTTACCATCTTTGTTGCCATAGACATTGACTGTAGCGCTGTAGGTTTTAGTGCCGTTTGCTCGAAACTGGTCAATGAGTTCTTGTTTTTCTTTGCCAGCCACGTTTCCGTCCAAGGCTACTTGATAGAAGTATTGCCCTTTGGTCTTCACGTTTTCGCCTAGTGGAGATAGGGCTGGGTTTTTAGCGTCGCCATTATCTGACCATGGAGCCTTGTCAGATGCCTTAAGCAAGAGACGAGTCAACATGCCATCACCTGCGAATAGTTCGTATGGAATCACATGGTTGACACCTGCTGTGAATGGACCGTCACCCTTGGCTTGTTCTAGGTAGGCTGCTGGAACATCGATACTGTCTTTAACGTTGTCTGCAACGGCTTTTTGAACTGTTTCTTTAGAAATTAAACCGTTTATGTTAATAGTAACTTGTTTAGTTGCTACGACATTTGTCAAATCTGCTTTACCATCTTTGTTGCCATAGACATTGACTGTAGCGCTGTAGGTTTTAGTGCCGTTTGCTCGGAACTGGTCGATGAGTTCTTGTTTTTCTTTGCCAGCCACGTTTCCGTCCAAGGCTACTTGATAGAAGTATTGACCTTTGGTCTTCACGTTTTCGCCTAGTGGAGATAGGGCTGGGTTTTTAGCGTCGCCGTTATCTGACCATGGAGCCTTGTCAGATGCCTTAAGCAAGAGACGAGTCAACATGCCATCACCTGCGAATAGTTCGTATGGAATCACATGGTTAACACCAGCTGTGAATGGACCGTCACCCTTGGCTTTTTCTAGGTAGGCTGCTGGAACATCGATACTGTCTTTGATGTTGTTTTTAACTGCAGATTTGACATCGCTTCTTGTTACAAGACCGTTCAAGGTAATATTGACTTTACGTTCCTTGACAACCTTATTCAAATTTGGTTTATCACCGGCTGCTTCATAGACAGTCAGGGTAGCTTCATAGGTATTTGTACCATTAGTACGAAGTGTATCTAATAAATCCTGATCTTGCTTACCTGTAGTGTTACCATTCAAAGATACTTGATAGTAATACTTGCCATCAGGTAAATTTTTCACTGGTGGAATTTTTTCATTTTTATCCTTACCATTATCTGACCATGGAGCCTTGTCAGATGCTTTGAGCAAGAGACGAGTCAACATACCATCTCCTGCGAAAAGTTCATATTTAAGCGGTTTGTTTACACCAGCCAAGAAAGGACCGGAAGCTTTGGCTTGTTCTAGATAGCCCGCTGGGACATCGATACTGTCTTTAACATCCTCATCGACAGCTTTTTTAATATCTTCTGGACTTGCTTGTTTCCCATCCACATCAGCTGTATCTACAGCTTCTTTTAAGACATCTGCTAGCTCTGAATTTTCTTGAGCTTCTTCACCTTTTTCAAAAAGTGTATCCAGACGAGAAGGGCTTGTCTCCTCGCTCACTTCAGTTACTTCTGTAGGTGTAGAAAGTGAGTTCGTATTTCCAGCAACGACCTCAGGTTTCGCTTGAGCAAGAACAGTATCTCCCTGAGTTTCTGCTAAGTCACCCTCTTTCGTTCCCGATGTCTCTTCAGGTACAACTTGAGCAGGGGTCGGATTGACCCCATCGGCACGTACAGAACTTGGCTGACCAACTAGGACAAAGAAGCCACTAGCCACAACAACTGAGGCAACACCGACACTGAGACGGCGAATAGACCAACGAGTATATCTTTGATTTGGATTGAATTTCATAGGGTTCTCCTTAGAGTTTTTCTTTATTTGATGACTCTAGTATAATATCCTAAAATTAAAAAGGACTAAGAAAAAGTTAAAATTTTTCTTAAATCCCTCTTATAAAATACTTATATCAATTAAATCCATAAACAGATTTGGTGATTTGATAGACGACATTGGACAGTTTGCGAGCTGGCAAGACTGAATGTTTGGTCAAACGGCTAAGCATGGTCTTACGGATAGCCTGAAAAACCTCTGGATTTTCCTGCTGAATATAGGTCCACAGCTCCCGTTTTTTTGCCAAATGCTCTGCTGTACCTGCTCGATTGAGCAGGGCACTGGAAATCACCGTCGTAATCTCGATATGATTCAGCAGATATTCTCGCATTTTGGGGTGGCTCACTTGGGATAAATCAAGCTGGTCTACCAAGAGTCGATTGACTTTAAGTTGCTGGTCAATGCGCTTAATCATCACTTGCTCATTGACAGACTGGTCCTCACGCCCAATCAAATAACGATAGAAATCGACAGGCAGATAGTACATGGTCTTGACCTGCTGAAGAGGGGTAAAGACAAAGAGATTATCGACATAAAAAGTATGCTCAGGCAGTTGGAACTGGCTAGCACGCAACAAATCTGTCCGATAAATCAGCGAGTGCATCATGATATACTGGCCTTTGGAGAAATTTCCGACCTGGTCCCAGCCAAAAATCTGCCGAACAGGCAAGACTGACTCGTAGCTCATACTCTTCTTACGAGACTGACCTTCCTTTTCGTAAACAAAATTAGTCACAAAGGCGTCAACCTCTTGACCCTTACTCTCAAGTTCCTGCAAGGTTTCAAGAGTTTTCAAGTAGGCACGAGGATCCACCCAGTCATCACTGTCAACTACTTTAAAATAGCGCCCAGAAGCCTCTACCAAGCCACGATTGACCGCACCGCCATGGCCCTTATTTTCCTGATAAATGGCTCTAACGATGTTAGGATACTTGTCGGCTAAACGCTCAGCGATTTCCTGAGTCTGGTCCTGAGACCCATCATTGATAATCAAAATCTCAACTTGCTCACCACCAATCACTAGCGACTCCACACAGTAATGAAGATAGGCTGCAGCATTATAGCTAGGAATGGCGATAGACAATAACTTCATAATCTACTCCTTTAGGGGACTGATTTTTCTTACTCAATGAAAGTCATAACCACCCGTG
>NZ_VMLO01000101.1:0-6902 GCF_013276735.1 Streptococcus sp. 1559 | reverse complement strand
AAAGCAGTGCTTTGAGCAATCTGCGGCTAGCTTCCTAGTTTGCTCTTTGATTTTCATTGAGTATAAAAGAATAGAAAAAGAAGTTGAGACAATGAATCCCAACTTCTTTTGTTTCTTAACGTGACACGCGACGGCGAGCTGCTTTTTTACGGTTTTCTTCGATGAAAGCTGCTTTTTGCTCTTCTGGTTCGATTACTTTCTTTTTAAATGCGTATACTGCACCTGCAACGGCAGCAACAGTTCCTGCGACACCTGTTACAAGACCTTTAGCGAATCCTTTAGCCATGAGTCTTCCTCCTTTATCTTCTTAATCAGCCAGCCCCCTCAAGAGGTCACATTTTTCTGACTGACCTTTTTGTGTTATAATAATAGTAACGAAAAAATGGGAATTTTTCAAGGAAAAAAGATGAAAACAAAAATAATTGTGATTGTTGGACCGACTGCTGTTGGAAAAACAGCCCTTGCCATTGAAGTGGCCAAGCGTTTTAATGGCGAAGTGGTTAGCGGTGATAGTCAGCAAGTCTATCGAGGACTTGATATTGGGACGGCTAAGGCTAGTCCAGAAGAGCAGGAAACTGTTCCTCATCATTTAATCGATGTTAGAGAGGTAACCGAGTCTTACTCGGCTTTTGATTTTGTTTCAGAAGCTAAGATGGCTATTGAGGATATTCACAGCCGTAGCAAGCTGGCCATTATCGCTGGTGGGACTGGACTTTATATCCAGAGCTTGCTAGAAGGTTACCACCTAGGTGGGGAGACTCCCCATGAGGAGATTTTGGCCTATCGGGCTAGCTTGGAGCCTTATACAGATGAGGAATTAGCTCATCTGGTGGAGCAAGCAGACCTTAAAATTCCTCAGTTTAATCGTCGTCGTGCGATGCGTGCCTTGGAAATTGCCCATTTTGGTCAGGAATTGGAAAATCAAGAGACCTTGTATGAACCATTGATTATCTGCTTGGATGATGAGCGCAGTCAATTATATGAACGTATCAATCGCCGCGTGGATTTGATGTTTGAGGCTGGGCTTTTGGATGAGGCTAAGTGGCTCTTTGACCATTACCCTGATGTGCAGGCTGCTAAAGGAATTGGCTACAAGGAACTTTTTCCTTACTTCCGTGGAGAGCAGACCTTGGAGGAAGCTAGTGAGAGTCTCAAACAGGCTACTCGTCGTTTTGCCAAGCGTCAGTTGACCTGGTTCCGTAATCGCATGCAGGTCACCTTTTATCAGATTGGAGAAGCTGGTGTGCAAGACCGCATTTTAAGCCAGATAGAGGAGTTTTTAGATGATTGATACGGAGAAAAAAGAGGAGCGAGTCCTGCTCATTGGTGTGGAATTGCAGGGTATGGATAATTTTGACCTCTCCATGGAAGAATTGGCCAGTCTAGCCAAGACAGCTGGTGCTGTCGTAGTCGATAGTTACAGGCAAAAACGTGAAAAGTATGACTCCAAGACTTTCGTTGGCTCTGGTAAGTTAGAAGAGATTGCCCTCATGGTGGATGCCGAAGAAATTACCACTGTCATTGTCAACAACCGTTTGACACCAAGGCAAAATGTCAATCTAGAGGAAGTTCTGGGTGTTAAGGTCATTGACCGTATGCAGTTGATTTTGGATATCTTTGCCATGCGGGCTCGAAGCCACGAAGGCAGGCTCCAAGTTCACCTAGCCCAGCTCAAATATCTCCTGTCTCGCTTGGTTGGTCAGGGAATTATGCTCAGTCGTCAGGCAGGGGGAATTGGTTCCCGTGGACCTGGTGAAAGCCAGCTGGAGCTGAATCGTCGTAGTGTTCGCAATCAAATCACAGATATAGAGCGTCAGCTCAAGGTGGTTGAGAAGAATCGGGCGACTGTCAGAGAAAAACGTCTGGAGTCTAGCACCTTTAAGATTGGTTTGATTGGTTATACCAATGCTGGGAAATCAACTATCATGAACATCTTGACCAGTAAGACCCAGTATGAAGCAGATGAGCTCTTTGCGACTCTGGATGCGACAACCAAGAGTATTCATCTGGGAGGCAATCTCCAAGTAACTTTGACAGATACCGTTGGCTTTATCCAAGATTTGCCGACAGAGTTGGTGTCCAGTTTCAAGTCAACCTTGGAAGAAAGCAAGCATGTGGACCTTCTGGTTCATGTTATCGATGCCAGCAATCCTTACCACGAGGAGCATGAAAAAACGGTTCTCTCCATCATGAAAGACCTGGACATGGAAGATATTCCTCACTTGACGCTTTATAATAAAGCGGATTTGGTGGAGGATTTCACGCCTACCCAAACGCCTTATGCCCTCATTTCTGCCAAGTCGGAGGATAGTCGTGAGAATTTGCAGGCTTTACTGCTAGAGAAAATCAAGGATATTTTTGAATCTTTCACCCTGCGCGTGCCTTTTTCAAAGTCCTACAAGATTCATGATTTGGAAAGTGTAGCTATTCTTGAAAATCGCGATTATCAGGATGACGGGGAAGTCATTACAGGCTACATTTCTGAGAAAAACAAATGGAGGTTAGAGGAATTTTATGACTGATATCAAAAATTTGGCTCTAAAGTATGGAGGTTATACAAGCCTAGATAAGGTTTACTTAGATCAACTTCTAGATGGTAAAACAGATCAAGAACAGTTGGTGCTTATCACTCCTCCGCCAAGTGTGGTCAATGCCTACTTTGCAGAACTTTACCAAAAAAAGAGTCCTGAAGCTGCAACCGATTATTTTGCGGAACTCAATCAGGAACTGAATCTCTACAATGTTGAGCCAAGTTTCACTCTCGAAAACAAGCCTTTTATTCGGCTTAATTTGTCTGGTAAATCCTTTGGTTTTTGCTATGAGAGTGATGGTCTTGGTCGGATTTTCTCTGAAAATGAGGAGAAAATTTCGGATGACTTGCTCTTTGAGATTGCACAAATTTTCCCCCATCAACTAGTCTTTGAAAAGTCTGGCAAGATTTACATGAAGGCTGTCGGAGACGAGGAAGTTGTTAGCATGGAGAGTCTCACAGCTTTGACTGATTTGGAAAGCTTGGTTGACGGTCGTAAGCGTCTCAAAGGCTACAGCCAAGAGGATTTACTGCAAGAAGCTGTTGCTTTTTCTGGCAAGCGCTATTTCCGATCGGAAAATCGCACAGCCATGTTATATATTGATTAATTAGAAAGTATCGAATGGATATTCAATTTTTAGGAACGGGGGCAGGTCAGCCCTCTAAAGCCCGCAACGTTTCAAGTCTCGCCCTGAAACTCTTGGACGAGATTAACGAAGTCTGGCTCTTTGACTGTGGAGAAGGTACGCAAAATCGCATTCTGGAAACCACAATTCGACCACGTAAGGTCAGCAAAATCTTTATCACCCACCTGCATGGAGACCACATTTTTGGCCTGCCAGGTTTCCTTTCTAGCCGTGCCTTTCAAGCCAATGAAGAGCAGACAGATTTGGAAATCTATGGCCCGCAGGGTATCAAGTCATTTGTCTTAACCAGTCTTCGTGTGTCAGGTTCGCGTCTGCCTTACCGTATTCATTTTCATGAGTTTGACCAAGATTCTATAGGGAAAATCCTTGAGACCGATAAATTCACGGTGTATGCAGAGGAGCTGGATCATACTATTTTCTGTGTTGGCTATCGTGTCATTCAAAAGGACTTGGAAGGAACGCTGGATGCTGAAAAACTCAAGGCAGCTGGTGTCCCATTTGGCCCACTTTTTGGTAAAATCAAAAACGGTCAAGACGTAGTTCTTGAAGACGGTACTGAAATCAAGGCAGCAGACTATATCTCAGCGCCACGTCCAGGTAAAATTATCACTATTTTAGGAGACACTCGAAAAACGGATGCCAGTGTGCGTCTGGCTGTCAATGCCGATGTCCTAGTCCATGAATCGACTTATGGAAAGGGTGATGAAAAAATTGCTCGTAACCATGGCCACTCTACTAACATGCAAGCTGCACAAGTAGCAGTAGAAGCAGGTGCCAAACGCCTCTTGCTCAACCATATCAGTGCCCGTTTCCTCTCAAAAGATATCAGCAAGCTCAAGAAAGATGCTGCTAGCATTTTTGAAAATGTCCATGTGGTCAAAGACTTGGAAGAAGTGGAAATCTAAAAGATTGAGAAAGGATAAGTATGCCTACTATTCTCATTACTGGCGCTAGTGGTGGTCTAGCTCAAGAAATGGTCAAACTTTTACCAGAAGACCAGCTCATCTTGCTTGGTAGAAATAAGGAAAAATTAGCCCAACTCTACGGAAACCATCCCCATGCAGAATTGATTGAAATCGATATTACCGATGATTCAGCCTTAGAAACTCTGGTAACTGACCTCTATCTCCGCTATGGCGAGATTGATGTTTTGATAAACAACGCTGGTTACGGGATTTTTGAGGAATTTGACCAGATTTCTGACCAAGATATTCACCAGATGTTTGAGGTCAATACTTTTGCCCTGATGAACCTGTCTCGACACCTTGCGGCTCGTATGAAAGACAGTCGAAAAGGTCATATCATCAATATTATCAGCATGGCAGGTTTAATCGCTACTGGCAAGTCCAGTCTCTACTCAGCTACCAAGTTTGCGGCCATTGGTTTTTCAAATGCTCTGCGCCTCGAACTCATGTCCTACGGTGTTTATGTAACGACGGTTAATCCAGGACCAATCCGTACAGGATTTTTCTACCAAGCCGACCCAGATGGAACCTATCTCAAGTCGGTTGACCGTTTCCTGCTAGAACCAGATGCAGTGGCTAAAAAGATTGTCAAGATTATAGGAAAAAACAAACGAGAACTCAATCTACCGATGTTGTTGAACCTAGCCCATAAGTTGTATACTCTCTTTCCCAAGCTAGCTGATAAGTTGGCAGGGGAGACTTTTAATTATAAGTAAAAAGAACCAATATGCAGGTTGTTGCTAGCCTACATATTGGTTCTTATCATTTATCAACTATCAAACTGGACTTCTTCTAGTAGATAGTCGATAAAGCGTTCGCCCATCTTAGATAGGCTGGTTTTCTCATGCTGGATATAGACCAGTTCAATTGGGTCATCAATATCCAGTGGGATAGAAACGATATTGTCTCCGTTGAGGTTGCTGTTCAAAATCCCTGTTGCAATGGTATATCCATCCAAACCAATCAAGAGATTAAAGAGGGTAGCACGGTCGCTGACTACGATGGATTTCTTGTGGTGTTCTTGGGAAAGAATCTCTTCTGAAAAGTAGAAGGAGTTGTGCGTCCCTTGGTCATAACTCAGATAAGGGAAGTTTTCCAAATCAGACAGTTTCACCTTGTCTTTCTTTGCCAGAGGATTGGTCTTGCTGACAAAGATATGCGGTTGCGCTGTGAAGAGATGGTGAGCCAGCAGGTGATTGTCATCCAGCATTTTCGTTAAAACATCACGGTTGTAGCTGTTCAAAAATAGGACACCGACCTCACTACGGAAGTTCTTGACGTCGTCGATAATTTCCCAAGTACGAGTTTCACGAAGGAAGAGCTCGTATTTCTCCATATCGCTTTTCTTGAGCAAAGAGACAAAGGCATTGACCACAAAGGCATAGTGTTGAGACGAAACGCTAAAGAGTTCGCGGTGGGCGACAGGATTTTTATAGCGTTCCTCCAGAAGCTGAGTTTGCTCGACAACCTGACGGGCATAAGAGAGAAACTCCATCCCATCACGGGTCAAGGTGATTCCCTTGGGATTGCGGATAAAGATCTCAATCCCCATTTCATTTTCCAAATCTCGCACCGCATTGGAAAGACTGGGCTGAGTGATAAAGAGTTGCTTGGCTGCCTCATTCATGGAGCCAGTTTCGACGATTTTGATAATATAATGTAATTGTTGAATTCTCATGTTTTTATTGTACCATACTTGCAACAGAATCGCCAAAGAAGATAGGAAAATCAGGAGTATTGTGTAAGTCTCTTCTTGAAAAAAACACAAAATTTTGCTAGAATGAGTCTTATGAAAACATTCTATGATGTGCAGCAATTCCTCAAACGATTTGGTATTATTGTTTACATGGGAAAACGCTTATATGATATTGAACTGATGAAGTGGGAACTCTCTCGGATTTACGATGCAGGGTTGATGGACAAATTAGACTATCTAGAAGCAGAAGCGGTTCTTCGCAGAGAGCACAAGGTAGAATTGGATTATATTGAGAAAAATGGAGAAAAGAACTAATGGTTACTTGGATTTTGTGGGCACTTATACTAGCAATGTTGGCGTGGATGGGCTTTAACTATCTTCGTATTCGCCGTGCGGCTAAAATTGTGGACAATGAGGAGTTTGAAGCCTTGATTCGTACGGGTCAATTGATTGATTTGCGCGACCCAGCAGAATTCCACAGAAAACATATTCTTGGGGCTCGCAATATTCCTTCAAGTCAGTTGAAGACTAGTCTTGCAGCCCTTCGTAAAGATAAACCTGTCCTTCTCTACGAAAACCAACGTGCGCAACGAGTTACAAATGCAGCTCTTTACTTGAAAAAACAAGGTTTTTCTGAGATTTATATTCTTTCTTATGGCTTGGATTCTTGGAAAGGGAAAGTGAAGACTAGCTAACATTCTGTAAAAATCTGTCGAATGATAGATAAAGCTAGCATTTTATGGTATCATCATTTATATTAATTTTAAGGAGATTTTATAATATGAATTCACAAGAAAAGAAAAAACCTTCACTTATTTTAGGTATCTTATCTATCGTCCTTGGTTTGCTTTCTCCAATAGTGAGTCTGATTTTGGGGATCATAGGATTGGTTTTGGCTTTTTCATACCAAAAAGAATCTGGACTGGACTATAAAACAGAAAAAATTCTCAACATCGTAGGACTTGTAGTTTCTGTTCTTAACTGGATTCTAACAATCGCAGTAGTTTTTAGATAAGCAAAAAACAAAAAAGCTTTAAATTTAAAGCTTTTTTATTATGGCTTCA
>NZ_VMLO01000100.1:0-16265 GCF_013276735.1 Streptococcus sp. 1559 | reverse complement strand
TTGGGTTCACCGGTAGCGGGTGCCCACGGAGGACTTACACCTCAGATGCACGACATGCCCGTCGTACGTCAAAAGCCCGATGTTTCCATCAGGCTTCTTTTCTATCCATGTACACGTTTCGTATAGTCTTGGTAACTTTCGGTATCCATGAGTTGTTTAGCGTTCTTAACGCGGTCTGCTGTTGGTGGTTTAACCCCTTCGAGGGAATAGGGAATTCCCAATTCACGCCATTTAAACTCACCCATGGTGTGATAAGGCAGAATTTCAAACTTATCCACATTTTTAAGAGTCTTGACGAACTTACCAAGTTCAATCAAGTCATCGTCTCTGTCTGTCAATCCTGGAACTAGCACGTGGCGAATCCAGACAGGTTTTCCAATATCTGATAGATACTGGGCACAGGCCAAGATATTTTTATTGGTTTGGCTAGTAACAATCTTGTGCTGTTCTTCGTTGATTTCCTTGATATCTAAGAGAACCAAGTCAGTGACAGCCATGAGTTTGTCAAACTTTTCAAGGTAACGTGGTTTATTACGGAAAGGAAGGGCACAGGTGTCCAAGGTACAGTGGATTCCTTGTTCCTTAGCCTTGGTGAAAAGGGCAATCAGGAAATCAATCTGCAAGAGTGCTTCTCCTCCGCTGACTGTAATCCCGCCCTTATTTCCCCAGAAACCACGGTAGCGCAAGGCTTCTGTCAAGACATCATCTACCGTCCGTTCACGTGATTTATTGGACTCCATAGCCCAAGTATCTGGGTTATGGCAATACTGGCAACGCATGTGACAGCCCTGTAAAAAGACAATAAAGCGAATACCAGGGCCATCTACCGCCCCAAAACTTTCTGTCGAATGCACCATTCCTGTCACTTGTCCATAATCAATTGTTTCTTCAGACATATCGTTACCTTCCTTGAAAACGTTTTATAGTTTTATTATATCACGACTTGAAGGAAAAACAAGATTTTTACCTATTTTTTAGAAAGCAATCTGTTTTTCAATTTCATTTTCAATCTATTCTCAGATTATTCTTCAAAATCAAAACCATACAAGGTTGCAAAATAGTCTTCAGGGCGCTCTGCACGGCGGATTTGACGGGCTTTGCCTTCTTCAGTATAAAGGATTTCCGCAGAACGAAGTTTGGCATTGTACTGGTAGCCCATTGAAAAACCGTGGGCACCTGTATCATGAATGACCAGCAAATCACCGATTTCTGTATAAGGCAGTTCGCGATTGACTGCAAATTTATCATTGTTTTCACAGAGTGAACCAACCACATCTACCACTTCAGCTGGTCCATCTGGATGAGTCATGTTGCTAATATGGTGATAGGCTCCGTACATAGCTGGACGCATGAGGTTGACTGCTGATGCATCCACACCTAGATAGGTACGGTAGGTTTTCTTCTTATGAGTGACTCTTGTGACTAAAGCACCGTGAGGTGCCAGCATAAAACGACCCAATTCGGTGAAAATCTTGACCTGACCAAGACCTGCTGGCGTAAGAACCTCTTCATACACCTTACGAACTCCCTCACCAATCAAGGCGATATCATTTGGCTCCTGGTCTGGATGATAATTAACACCAATACCGCCAGAAAGATTGATAAAGTCTAGTGAAATACCCAGTTTTTCCTTGATTTCAACAGCCAATTCAAAAAGCTGACGCGCCAACTCTGGATAATAGAGATGGGTGACAGTATTGGATGCTAGAAAGGAGTGAATCCCAAAAGTCTTGGCTCCTTTTTCCTTCAAGATGGCAAAGGATTCAAAGAGTTGGTCCTTGGTCATACCAAACTTAGCCTCCCCAGGATTATCCATAATGTCTGTCCCCAGTTCAAAAACGCCTCCAGGATTATAACGACATGAGATGATTTCTGGAATGCCTGCTGCTCGCTCCAAATGTTCAATATCTTCAAAGGCATCCAAGTTAATGATCGCACCTAATTCACGCGCATAGGCATATTCCTTATCTGGCGTATTGTTTGAAGAGAACATAATCTCAGAACCAGGGAAATCCAGTTTATGGCTCATCAAAAGCTCTACGTAACTAGAGCAGTCCACACCACAGCCTTCCTCTTGGATAATTTTCAAAATAGCTGGGGTTGGAGTAGCCTTAACTGCAAAATATTCCTTAAAGCCCTTGTTCCACGAAAAGGCTTGGTTGACGGCTCTTGCCTTCTCACGAATTCCCTTCTCATCATATAAGTGAAAGGGAGTTGGGAACTCGGCTACAATCGCTTCTAAGTCTTCTTTATTAATAAATGGTGTTTTCATAAGTTTCCTTCTATTCTATTTGCAAAGAAAGGCTGGGACAACCGTTCCAACCTTTATCCTTTATTCTTCTGTGTCAAAAATATTACCAATCTCAACATCGATGGCTTGGTTCTTGACATCAATATTGGTTACCTTCAAGAGTGACTTGTATTCAAACTGCTTTTCACGTTCTTCTTGGGCATTGTCCGCAAAGACCGCTACACCTGCCAATTCTGAGTCGAATTCGCGCAAGAGACTAATCATCCCATTGACAGTTCCGCCGCCTTTCAAGAAGTCATCCACAATCAAGACACGGCTACCTGCCTTGAGACTCCGTTTTGAAAGGAACATTTTCTCGATACGGTCACCACTTGAACCGGATACATAGTTGACGCTAACCGTTGAACCTTCGGTAATTTTCAGGTCACGGCGCACAATGACAAAAGGGACATTGAGGACATTGGCAACTGCATTTGCAAGTGGCACACCCTTGGTTGCTACTGTCATAACCGCGTCAATTTTTTGATCCATAAAGCTCTTGGCAATAATGCGACCAATATTTTTCAAGATGGCTGGTGTGCTAAGTAAATCAGACAGGTAGATGTAGCCACCTGGCAAGATACGGTCACTTTCTGACAACTTGGCACGCAAGTCTTCAACCATTTCCTTAGCATCATGGTTTGAGATTGATGGTGTAAAGATAACACCTCCGCCAGCCCCAGTCACAGTCTGGATGTGACCGATTTCGATTTCCTCAAAGGCGCGTTTGATAATCACGATATCCTCTGAGATGGATGATTTAGCAGATTCATACTTTTCAGCAAAAGTATTGAGACTAGTTAGTTTATAAGGATGATTAATCAAATAGTTGGAAATGACAACCATCCGATCACTTCTTCTTAATTTCATTTCTATTTCCTATTCCATTTTTATTCAAAAAATCAAAAAGCAAACTAGAAAGCTGGTCGCTGGTGATTCAAAACACTGTTTTGAGATTGTCGATAGAACTGACAAATCCTGTAATATACCTGCATATATACATACGACAAGGCGGTACTACCCTAGTTTGAAGAGATTTTCGAAGAGTATTCATTTTTGTCTTTTACTTATTATACCATATTTACATAAAAAAACGAACATTCTTATCCTAAAAAATGCTCATTTTTCTTAAATTATTAATCTAAATCTGGTTTATAGAAGGAACGATTATCCATAGCGAAGATTTTATTGGTCATCTCTCCTTTATCTACCAAGGCAAGAGCTGTTGACATCATCATCATGCTTGCATCCAGGTTGTCAATCATATGGATAATCTCTGCTTCCATAATGCGTGGACGGACTGGACTTCCATACTCAAGTAAGCCGTGGTGACTGAGAATGACGTGGCGGAGCAAAACGACTTCTTCCTTGGTATCATCAATGCCGAGCTCCATAACTGTCTTGGTAATTTCACTATCAATGAGAGCGATATGTCCAAGAAGATTGCCTCGCACTGTATACTCAGTCTGTTCTGGTCCCGTCAACTCGATAACTTTGGCCAAGTCATGTAGCATAATTCCCGCATAGAGCAGGCTCTTATTGAGCCGAGGATAAATATTGCTAATGGCATCTGCCAAGCGCACCATGGTCGCCGTATGATAGGCCAAGCCTGTTTCAAAGGCATGGTGGTTGGTCTTGGCTGCTGGATAGGAGTAGAATTCCTTATCATACTTGGTGTAGAGATTTCGGACAATCCGTTGCCAGACAGGATTTTCAATTTTGAAAATCATTTGCGACATGTAGTCACGAATTTCCTTGATATCAACCGGTGGCTTGACCTTGAAATCAACTGGGTCATTGGGTTCACCAGCTTGCGGCAGGCGGAGAGTGATTTGATTGACCTGTGGAGTGTTGTTATAAACTTCTCGGCGCCCTTTCATGTAGACAACCCTACCTGCGGTAAAGGCCTCAATGTTATGAGGTTGGGCATCCCAGAGCTTCCCCTCAATCTCGCCACTATCATCTTGGAAGGTAAAGGCTAGGTAGTTTTTCCCAGCTCGAGTTTGCCTCAGGTCAGCTGATTTGATTAAGTAAAAACCTTCAAACAGCTCATCTTTTTTCATGTGACTAATCTTCATATTCTTCCTCATTTTCTTGGAAATGGAGTAGATCAAGCGCAGGCTCACCTTCTGACAACTCAATGTGACGGAGCGTCCGCTCGATAGCTGTGGTACGACGGTTTAATAATTCATCAATATTGCCAGAGGCATGTTGGAGATGTTTTTGTGCCTTTACCAGAATACCACCAAACTTGCCAAACTCGGTCTTGACGCTGGCAAGAGTCTTACTGATATGGTCGGCACTCTTTTGGATATTGAGAGTTTTGAATCCAACTGATAGGGAGTTAAGAAGGGCTGATAGGGTACTTGGACCTGCAACAATAATCTGCTCTTCCCGCCTCAAATCATCAAAGAAGACAGGATTGCGGACAATTTCTGAGTAGAGACCTTCTGTCGGGACAAACAAAACTCCAAAATTGGTCGTCCGAGGTGGTGCTATGTACTTGCTCTTAATAGCCTTTGCAAAGCGTTTGACGCTGGCTAGGAGCGACTTACGACAGCGTTCGATTTCGTCCTTGTCACCTGCTTCATAGGCTTCTTCTAAGCGATAATAATCTGCCAGTGGAAACTTAGAGTCAATCGGCAAGTAGACATATTCTTGGTCGCCTTGTCCGGGTAACTTGATGGCATACTCCACTCGTTCACTGGAGTTTTCAACTGTTGCGTATTCTCGTTCGTACTGGGCAGGGGTCATGATATCCTCGATGATTTGCCCCAGTTGCAATTCTCCCAGAATCCCTCGTGTCTTGGTTCCAGAGAGAATCTTGTTGAGGGCGCCGACATCGCGGGCAACTGTCTGCATTTCCCCCAGGCCACGATTGACCGACTCCAGTTGTTTGGAAACTGTCTCAAAGGAAGCCTGCAAGCGTGTCTGCAAGGTCTTTTCTAGTTTTTCCTCGACTGTCTGGCGCATTTGTTCCAAACGTTGCTCGTTTGATTCCTGCAAGGCTTGGAGACGTTGGTCGGTCTTATCTCTGGTTTGGAGGAGATTATCTGTCATTTCTTGACGGACTTGCATCAGACCTTGGTGCAATTCGATTCGCACTTCTTGCAAACGGTCGCTGACAGCCACTTCCAAATCTTTTTGGTCTAACTGGCTGGCTTGTCTGGCTTGTTCAAAGCGATAATCCAACTGGTCTGACAAGTGATCTGCCTGATCCTCCAAGCTCTTGGCTAGATGTTTTTCCTGCTTATCCTGCCTTTGCCAAATCAGAAAGAGTCCAGCTAGGTTGGCAATCAATAATAGAACAAGTAAACTTTCCATCCTACCTCCTGTCCTTGCTATGCAGCACGACCACATAACCATCTGGGCAAGTCACCGAAACTTCCCTATCTATATATTCGTTAGAAGCGTACACTTTTTTAAAGAAAAAATTTTCCTCTGTCAACTCATACTTGGCTCCGAGAATGGTAAGCTGGCTATCCCGAACTGGCATAAAGGCTAGGTAGTCATAGTCTGAACGGGGTTCAAGCTGACTGGTCCCTTCTGGACAATAGGCAATCACATTTTGCCCATCCTCAATTTCTATTTGGCGCATATAGGGTGCCAACTTGGGATTGCTAGGTAGAAAGACGTTAGCCAGCATATGGTCAATACGGCCACCCAAAGCACCGAAAATAGTGACCTGAGCCTGAGGATCTTTCTCAAAGATGGTTAAGAGAGCCAATTCCAGATCTGTATCATCCTTTTCTGGTCGGGCTTGAACAAAATACTGGGCACGTTTTTGAATCACCTGTCGCTCTTCTTGCGTCACAGAATCAAAATCCCCAACCGCTAGAGCAAGAGGTAGGTTTTCCTCCAAGACCCAGAGCGAGCCTCGATCCACACCGACAAAACTATCAAAGTCCGTCCGATAATGACCGCGGTCTCCTCCTGCAAAAACGGCAACCCTAGTCCAGTTGTTTTCTGAGAGTTTGTACTCGCTCATTGACATCTCCCTTAAAGACATAGGAACCTGCTACAAAAACAGTCGCACCAGCTTCTTTGGCTTGAGCAATAGTTTGGTCATCAATCCCACCATCGACTTCAATCTCAAAGTTCAAACCTTTTTCCTCACGAAGAGCAACCAACTCACGGACCTTATCCATGGTCTCTGGTAGAAAGGCTTGTCCACCAAATCCAGGGTTAACTGTCATGACTAGGACTTGGTCAACTAGGTGAAGCACGTGCTTAATCGCCTCCACTGGTGTGCCAGGATTGATGACAACTGATGGCTTGACACCGAGTGAACGAATTTTTTGGAGGGCACCATGAATATGAGGCGTTGCTTCCACATGGATACTGATGATATCCGCACCTGCACGCGCAAAGTCTTCTAAATGATGCTCAGGGCTTGACACCATCAAGTGGCAATCGAAAACCATCTTGCTATGAGGGCGAAGAGCTTCGACCACACCTGCACCAAAACTGATTTGTGGTACAAAGTGACCATCCATGATATCGATATGGGCATATTCTGCCCCAGTTGCTTCTAGGCGTTTGATTTCACGTTCAAAGTTGGCATAATCTGCTGCCAGAATTGACGGAGCAATCTTGTATTGAGACATAGGTTTCTCCTTATTTTGGAATTTTTTTGCTGACTTTTTTGTAGGTTTCTCTGCGATTTTCAATCTCACTGAGGAATTGCAGGTAGTTGTCAAAACGGAAGGTGGCAATGTCACCCTCTTCTACAGCTGGCTTGACAGCACAGGACGGCTCGTGGGTATGGGTACAAGTACGGAATTTACAATTTCGGCTGACACTGGCAATCTCTGGGAAGGACTGATTGAGGTCTTCCGCCGTTGATACTTCATAATCCAGCGATGAAAATCCCGGTGTATCTGCGATTTTACCCCCATTGAGGTTGTAAAAACTAACAGCTCGAGTGGTATGACGACCGCGACCCAGACTGTCTGAGATTTCTCCCGTTTCAAGATTAAGGTCTGGTGCGATTTTATTGAGAAGAGTTGACTTCCCAACACCTGTCTGCCCCATAAAGACCGTAACCTTGCCTGTTAACAAAGGCAGGAGTTCCTCCTTACTGGTCACAAAGTCATAGCCGATGTCACCATAAGTCTGTTCATAAAAATCCAGTTCTCCCCCGTCTCCCAACAAATCCATTTTAGAAATATAGACGATGGGATGGATGCCCTTATACTCTAAAAGAACCAAGAAACGATCCAGCAAATTGCTGTTAAAATCAGGTTCCTTGACGGACATGATTACTACAGCTTGGTCAATATTGACAATAGGTGGACGGACCAGACTGTTTTTTCGTTCATAAATCTTGAGAATATAGCCTTCTGAATTTTCCTCTGCAGAAAAATCTACCCAATCCCCAACGTAGGGAGTATGACCTTTTTTACGGAAATTTCCACGCGCTCGTGTCTGATAAACCTGGCCCTCACTCTCTACATAGTAGAACCCTGCCAAGGCTTTAATGATTTGTCCCTGCATCTTAGAGTCCTTGCCCTTTAAGTGCATCTGCTAGGCTGGCAAACTCTGCCAAGCTGAGAGCTTCCCCACGCACACTTGGTGACAAGCCTGCTTGGTCCAAAGCCTTAGTCAGCTTGTCCTTGACCTCTTCAGTCTTGCCAAAGTAACCTGTCAAGTTATTCCATAAGGTCTTGCGACGATGAGTGAAACTTGCCTTGGAAACCTTAAATAAGAAGTTCTCGTCTTCTACTGCTACAGCTGGCTCTGGACGACGCACCATTTTCAATATCGCCGAGTCTACATTTGGCGCTGGCACAAAGACCGTACGAGGCACAATAAAGGCAACCTTGGCAGTCATGTAATACTGAACCGCAATTGACAAGCTACCGTAAGCCTTGGTGTTAGGTTGAGCTGAGATACGATCCGCCACTTCTTTCTGCATCATAACCACAAACTCACTAAACGGAATGCCACTTTCAATCAAGTGCATGAGAATAGGTGTCGTGATGTAGTAAGGCAAATTAGCCACTACCTTGATTGGCAGGTCAGGATTTTTGAAATTCTGGATATGTTGCGCCAAATCGACCTTGAGAATGTCCTCGTTGACTACGGTCACATTATCAAAATCACGCAGGGTATCAGCTAGGATTGGCACCAAACGGTGGTCAATCTCAAAGGCCATGACTTGAGCCGCACGCTCAGCCAGAAACTCCGTCAAGGCACCAATACCTGGCCCGATTTCGATAACATTGACCTGGTCATCAATCTCAGCCGTATCCACGATTTTTTGAAGGATATTGGTATCCGTCAAGAAATTTTGCCCAAAGGACTTTTTAAAGGTAAAACCGTGACGCTCCAGCACTGCCTTGGTCACGCTATAATCTGCAATTCTCATCTATTCTCTTTTCTATTATCTGTTACTACTATTGTAACACATTCCCCTTGTATTTTGGGGGTGAAAATCATACCAAAAAACTATCTTTCCTCATGAAGAAAGATAGTCTTGGAAATCTTTAAAGGGGGACTTAGCGCTTCTCGCGAAACATCCGTTCGAAAAAATCAGCTTCTTGATAACTTCGATTTTCGGGTAGGGTCAAATCTACATCTTCCTCCACATCGTCCACTGTCAATTCAACCGTTTGAGGTAAATTTTTCAAACGATAATGCTTTTGCCTTTGCCCTTCAATGCTAGCAAAATCAAGCAAATAGCCATTCACTCGGATTTGAACCAAAAGGAGATGATTGGTCATATTTTCCATGATGAGAATATCTTCTAAACCACCTCTGACACTCGGATAATCAGGTACCCTGCGAATACGGATTTTTTCACACATGAGCAAGTTCCCTCATATCAATGATTTCATCGGCCTTATTCCAGACTAGGGGATTATGGGTCGCAATGATGATCATTCGATTTTCATCTTTCAAGCCCACCAAGAGATTCATAACCTCCTCTGAATTTTCAGGATCAAGAGCTGCTGTCGGTTCATCTGCCAAAATCAAGGGTGGATTTTTCAAAATAGTCTTCGCAAGGGCAACTCGTTGGGCCTCTCCCCCAGATAAAGTATAGATTTTTTGTTCTAGATCCAAATATCCTAGATTAACTTTTTCTAAAGCCTCCACTTGCCTTTCCAAACGCTCTACTTTTGAGATTTTCTGACCAACAAAGCCCAAATCCAAATTCTCTTTGATTGATTGGTTTTCTAAGAGGCCAAAATTTTGAAAGAGATAGCCCATCTGGTCTCGAAAATACTCACGAGTGGGTATGGTTTTTAAATCTTTCCCCTGATAGAGAACCCTTCCTCCATCTATCTTTTCTAGTTTGCCTAAGATATTCAGCAGCGTCGTCTTTCCGCTTCCACTCTTTCCGATTAAGGCATAGACCTTGCCCTTCTCCAGCTTGAGATTTAAACCAGAGAAAATCGCTCGGTCATTAAATTTCTTTTCCAATCCTTGAATATCAATCATCTTATTTTCCTTTCAATACTGCCATGCTACCAGCTTCTTCTTTTTTATCCTGCCTTACTAAAATCAAGAGGGCGTTAAGAGTAAATAAAGCTACAACTAAAGCGCTAATCAAGCTATCTCCTGTCAAAACACTAGATAGGATTAGGCCAAGCAAGAGAACTCCTCCTTGCGCCAGTAAGTACTTGCCATGAAGCTCATAAATTGTCATACCAGCAAGACGTTTAATCATAAGCTCCCGTCTGAACTGCTCAAAATAGAGAAGATTCATGGAATCAAATAACAAGATAGCCGTAGACAGGGTCAAAATCGTTCCAATAAGGAGAGAGTAAAACTCCACCCGTTTGTCATTTAGTACCTTGGCAAAAAATAGCTGGCTTTTTACCAAGTAAGAGACCTTGTGATACAGACCTTGCTCTTTTAGAGCTGTGATGCTGTCTCCATATCGATCTAGTTTCAAGGCACTATTAGCCGTAGTTCCCCACAACATCCCTGCAACAGGTCTTGTTCCAGTCGCTTGCGGCGTTAGAACTACAATAATCGGATCTTTTAGGTACTGACGTGTTGTCTTGTACCCATCATTATAGAGGAAACGTTCCTGTCCTGTTTCTGTAAAATCTAGCCTTAACTGTGGAAGGTAGTGTTTCGGACTCGTCGCCTCTACACTTTCAGATGAAAATCTTTGCAGGTAATCTGTAAACAATCCTTGGTAGTAGGCAGACTGCTCTCGCAAGCTCTCAGGCAAAATCAGCCCAAACTCTCCCTCAGACAAGTTTTGCATCTTGTCCATAAACTCTGAAGAAACGGTAATCTTTTCTTCTATCAGATAGCGCGGTGAGACATAGATAACATTCCCTGACGGTGTGTAGTCACTGAGACGATTGCCATCTAGGTCCACTTCTGCTCCATCTGAGAAATTGTCAACATTGCTCATAATATAAAAAGAGTCTGTATTGGCTAACCGTTCTTCAGTAAATGTCTGCCACTCACGATTATCCTTACGCATTCCTTCTTCATCGGCAAATGCACTAGACCAACCAAAGGATAGACGGTAACGGTCTGAGGACTGGCTCCATTTATCGCTAGCTTTCTCCATCTCCTGCATTTCATGGTAGTGGGGTAGGAGAGCAGTCGCACTCGAGCCGACCACCAGCACGGCCAAGAGTTGCCCCACCATCATCAATGTCAGCATACGTTTGAGAGGGAGTTTCCCTTTCAATAGATCCACCAGACTATTTTCCTGTAAACCAAGTAGATACACGACACTTAGTAAGGTAGAAATCCCTGCCAGAGTCAATCCATAAAGTAGAAGAGCAATGATGACCAGTTGCACCGTTGCCATAAACAAGGCACCTTGATACCAGAGAATCCCCAATCCCAAAAGACTGGATAGCAGCACTGAGCAGATAAGCTGTCTCACATCTTCTAACACTGGTCTAAGAGCCACCCCAAACAAGCTCTCACCAGCGATTAAGCGAATCCCTGCCTGACGAAGGGACTTGATCCGATAAATCAGGGTCAGACTCATAAAAGTCAGCAGAAAAATAGCTAGACTCAGTAGCCCCATTGGGGTAGCAGACAAGAGGACGACCATCGAAAATGCCTCTGTTCTATTCGAGACAACACCATTATAACCAAGTTCTTGCAGGGCGGTCTGTAAGCTCACTCCATCCAAACTTCCTGATACAATCAAGTAAGACCCTAATAAATCACTCGTTTCTGCACTCTCCTTGGAGGAAATGGTCAAACCTTCTGGAAGCTCTCCCTCACCATAAGTGGCATAGGTAAAACGTGTTTCTCCAGCTTCATTTGGCTCAACAATCCGACGAGCGATGAGACTATTGTGCTCTACCGCCAAGTGACTCAAAGCCTCTGTCAGTTTTTCTCGATCAGCTACTGATTGGTCTAGCCCAGTACCCATCACATCAACAGAGGGATAGTTACCAAATAAAATCTCTTCTCGATGATCAACGGAATTTATCACCATATAAAGCGATACCAATACCATTGAAATCAAAATAAATAAACGTTTCATCACTTCCTCCAAAAAGTTACTTGGTCACTTAGTGAGAAGGTGACCACAGTCACCGCCATGTTAAGAAGTTTATTAAGTTCTTTCTACTAGCAACATCTTCAAATATATTATATCCGTTTTTTCAAGAACTATCAAGGACATCAATGTCCTTAAAATCTAATTCTTTCATATTATTTTTAGCTTATATCTAAAAAACAGTCCTAAAGACGAACTTTAGAACTGTTTTAATGCGAGAACAAGGACATTTTTGTCATTGCTTCACTATGTTTATAAATATTCTTACCCTATTGTAAAACGAAGGACACATAAAAAGGTGCCTATTTGATGTACTCTGATTGCAAAATACCACAAAGTAAATTTAACATAATCTCCAATCATTCGTATAAACAATTGTGTGAAACTAATCCGAGAAAAATCAATCACTAGTTGTCAGAGACTTTTTTTAGGATTATTGTTTATTACTCGCAAATGGTAAACACGGATTATTCCTACTACTATGAGAACAACTAAATAAGACTGAGTACAGAATTATTTCTTTAAATTATTCGTTTCCTTCTTTATAAAACGGATATGTAACTATTATACCCAAAGTACTAATTATAATTTTAAAGATTGCACCTAAAATATTTAAAGTTGATAAATCAAGTATTCCGTGTATTAGGTATAGTAGACAGAAAAAGAATGGAAGGTATTTTTTTAATTTTTTCATAGCAACAAAATAAATCCTCCTCTCTCTTTTTTGAAACCGATTTCTTATATGATAAGAATATCATTTTTATTATTTGTTGTCAAAGAAAAAATCGAATTTTTTAGATATTTTACTATAGTAGATTGAATTTTATTTAAACAACCAAGTAACTAAATAAAATAGAAAAGTTCATACTGTAATCTCCTTTCACATTTTAATTAATTATAAATTATTCTTAAATAAACTCCAAGAACATCAATGTCCTTAAAATCTAACCATTTCGTGTCATTTTTAGCTTATATCTAAAAAAACAGCCCTAAAGACGAACTTTAGAACTGTTTTGATGCGAGAACAAGGACATTTTTATCACTGATTCACTATGTTTATAAATATTTTTTGACATCCTCTTGCCATTCCTCTGTCAATTTCTTTACTAGAAATTCATCTCCAATTAGCTGCGCAAATGTTTTAGAAGACTGATAAAATGATTCAGCTAAACTAAAATCTCTTTCTTCTCTTAATGCTTGCTTCCACAAAAACATAAATACAAGAGGTTTCTTTTGATAATCTTGAGTTTTATCCATAATTTCTTGTAAACACGATAGATAATCATTAAAACAATCAGTTACTCCTACCTTTTCAAGACAACACATTCCTGAAATAAGAGTATCTCTAATTATAAAGAAGTTTTCTAATTTAGTTACCTTTTTCTGTTCCAAAAGAAAGAGCATTAGCTTTTCGATTTGATTTATAAATTTGGCAAGATCTTTTCTAATGAGCATTTGATAAAAAAACAAACGAATCAACAACATATCATTTATTGAATAAGCTTCTTTTTCTATAATCTGAGGCATATGTTCCTCAAGTATTAACTCTGCATATTCAGGCCTTCTAGTTCTAGAAGTATCTAAACACGCCTGCAATACTTCACATGCTAATTGTTCTTCTTTAGGAAGATTATCAAAGTATGTTTTATAAATCTCTTCCAAACACGCTTCTTTCTTATCGTACTCCTCTTCTTTACCATAGATTGGTTCACGTAAAATCTGGTATTTCAATTCTAAATAAGCAGAAGGAAGAGCTGAAAAATCCGGCATAAGGCTATAAGCTGGAACTCCTAGCCGGCGAGCAATATAGTCTAACTTGGGCAAACTCGGTTGCGAAGCTCCACTTTCAATTCGCGATAGTTGACGAACCGTCAGTTCTTGCTCATCTCCACAAAAATCTGGACGACTAATTCCTTTTTCTATCCGAATCTCTTTAATTTTTTGACCAATTAACATCAGACGCCTCCTCTTCTACCTGCTTCGAAAAATACTGTGAAACTTAAAAAATTGTAACAGCTACATCTTTCCTACTCATAAGATTTCATAGCTTCTTCCACTTCTTCCAAGGTGACCCCAAATAACTCTAGGCGTTTGAGGAGTTGCTTGCCGTTGGAATAGCCGATTCGGAGAGCCTCTCCTAGATATTCTCGTCGCTTACGGCTATCTGCTCCTGCTAGAAAACCAAGGCGAATCAAGTCGCTACGACTGATGTCAAACTGACTCTCATGTTCAAATTGTTCTGTCACCTGAGCTAGAGCCGTTTTCAGGTCTTCATAGCTGGCATGCTCAATTCCCAGAGAACGGCCCTTGGTCTTGGACTTAGGAACAGCTTCATCTCGTTTGAGGAAGGCATGCTGAACTGTTGGAATGACCGTCATAATCATACGACGAATCCGCTCCCCATTAAAATCTGGGTCTGTAAAGACAATGACTCCATGACGTTGGTGTAGACGCTGAATTCGCTCTATATCCTGATCATTGATGGCAGAACCTCGTGTCTCATAGGTCTCCACATCGAAATAACGCTTGAGATTGACCGTATCATCGCGACCTTCAACCACGATGACTTGGGAAATTTTTTCTTTCATCACTTGTTGTCCAATCCAAAAATTCGTTCTGCATTTGCAGTCGTTGCCGCCGCCAGCTCTTCTGTCGTCATACCACGCAAGTCAGCTATAAAGTCCACTACATAGCGAGTATAGGCTGTTTTGTTTTCGCGACCACGCTTGGGTACAGGTGCTAAGTAAGGCGCATCCGTCTCCACCAACATCTTGTCCAAAGGTAACTCTTTAGCTGCTTCTTGGAGGTCAGTTGCCTTCTTAAAAGTCACCACTCCTGAGAAGGAAATGGTCATGCCAAGCTCGACAAACTTCTCTGCCCACTCAAGCGTCCCTGAGAAAGAATGCATAATGCCACCTCGAGGGCCAACTCCCTCGCTCTTGATAATCTCATAGGAATCTTCCAGCGCATCACGGGTATGGACAACAAAAGGCAAATTCAAGTCCTTAGATAGCTGGATCTGACGGCGAAAAACCTGCTCCTGCACCTCTTTTGGTGCTGTCATCCAATGATAATCCAAACCAATCTCACCCAAGGCAACCACCTTAGGATGCTTGAGCTTATCAAGCAAGTAGTCTTCAATTTCCTCTGTGTAAGTCCCTGCTTCTGTCGGGTGCCAACCAATGGTTGCGTAAAGTTGGTCATACTCATCTACCAACTCCAAGGCACGCTCAATCGTTGGTTGATCAAAACCAACAATATTCATCTGTGTCACACCCATCTCAGCAGCCAAGGCAATTTCTTCTGCCTCACGACCCGCAAATTCTTCTACATTCAAGTGTGTATGTGTATCAAAAATCATCTCTTCTAACCTCGTTTTCTATCTACTATTATACCAAAAAAGAGGAGGGGCACCCAATTTTTCGGTTTCCCTCCTCTCTTCAATAGAGCTATTCTGCTAGCTTTTCTATCCGATATTGCCCATCTTCTATTCCACAGTTAGAGACAGAAGAGACTGGTTACATTGATAGAATATCCCTATTCATCTAAAGTGTGTGATTATCTTGGGTTCTCACTTCTCTCACCCATCCCTAGGATTGATGATTTCTCCAAATCCCCCTTATAATCTAACTTTAAGTAGAGAATAGAATTTTCTAGCTGTCCTATTTTCTACGTCTAGCCTTTCTTCCTAGCAAAGCAAAACCACTGGTTGCCGCCACTAGACCAAGACTAGCAAGTGCTGCACTTGATGCTGAACCTGTGTTAGGTAATTATTTGCCAGCAGGCACTTTAACAGTTGATTTTTCATCAGTAACTATGTACTACTCTAGATTCAATCTATTATATAAGAATGTTGAGTCACTAGCTCATCCTTCCATTATCTCTTATATTACAAAATACTCCATAATCTCCAGTAGAATAAATCTGGCTAGAGATTATGCAGTTATTTTCAGCCTTAATATCCTATCAAAAAATAATATTAAGATTCATTCAGTTAGATTTAGTTTACCAATTCACCATTAGCATTTACTCTATAGCCGTTTACTGTTGTATTGACTGCAAGCATACCTGATTCATCTACATAGTACCATTTCCCACTAACTTGGAACCATTGGCTAACTTTCATATCGCCATTACTGTTGAGGTAGTACCATGAACCATTGTCTAGTAACCATCCTGTGGCCATTGAACCATTACTATTGAGGTAGTACCATGAGCCATTGTCTAGCAACCATCCTGTGGCCATTGAACCATTACTATTGAGGTAGTACCATGAGCCATTGTCTAGCAACCATCCTGTGGCCATTGAACCATCAGTATTGTAGAAGTACCACATTCCATTTTCTTTTTTCCAACCTCTCGTCATAGAACTATTACTGTTGAGGTAGTAGAATGAAGAGTTGCCGAATAAGAAACCTGTACCCATTGAACCGCCTGCTGGAGTTGCCATTGAATCTTCCGCTGGCTTAGATTCTGATGGTTGCT
>NZ_VMLO01000010.1:0-13192 GCF_013276735.1 Streptococcus sp. 1559 | reverse complement strand
AGATTGAAGCACAGGCTTTGAAACACTTAGACAAACCGATTATTGACCTCTCTGGCTGGCAGCGTCCTGAGGAAATCAACTACGATGCCCTCTCACAAAATATTTCAGGTGCTATTGTTCGTGTTCACAGTGGTGCTCAAACGACAAAAGAAAATGATGCTTCATTTATCAATGGAATAGACAAGGCCTATAAGAGTCATATCACTGAACTTCAAAAGCGGAATGTCCCAGTTGCTGTCTACGCTTATGTAGCTGGAAAAAGTGTCCAAGAAATGGAAAAGGCTGCCGAAGTTTTCTACAATGCTGCCTCTCCTTACAGCCCTAGTTACTATTGGCTTGACGTGGAAGACAAAACCATGTCTAATATGAACGAAGGTGTCGAAAATTTTCGAGCAAAACTAGCATCACTAGGTGCTAAAAACATCGGCATCTACGTTGGTGTCTACTTCATGGAAGAACACAGTATTGATACAGGCAAGTTTACCTCTGTTTGGATTCCGTCCTACGGCTCAGACTCAGGATTTTTTGAGAGCAGTCCTAAAACTGATTTAGATTATGATATTCACCAATACACATCTAAAGGAAAAATTGCCGGCTTTGACCACGATTTAGATATCAACGTTATCTCTCCCTTAAAAAATAAAGAAGAAACCTTTCGAAAACTCTTTTTAAAACCTTAAAAGCATTTGTTTATCATTTGCTTTTTCTTTTTGTGTCTGATTGTGATACAATATAGTAAGGATTTTTTGAAATAGAAATAGTTGGAGGAAATATATGCTCTCATGGTTAGCACGCGTTATTAAAGGGATTGTAATTGCTCTTGGATTTATCCTACCGGGAATTTCCGGAGGAGTTCTAGCAGCAATCTTAGGAATCTATGAACGAATGATTGGCTTTCTGGCCCATCCCTTTAAAGACCTTAAAGAAAATGTTTTGTACTTTATTCCAGTTGCCATCGGTATGCTTCTGGGAATCGGCTTATTTTCCTACCCGATTGAATACCTGCTTGAAAATTATCAGGTCTTTGTATTATGGAGCTTTGCGGGAGCTATTATCGGTACAGTTCCTAGCCTCCTCAAAGAATCAACTCGAGAATCTGACCGAGACAAGATTGATTTAGCTTGGTTATGGACAACCTTTATCATTTCTGGATTAGGACTCTATGCCTTAAATTTTGTCGTTGGAACCTTAAGCGCCAGCTTTCTTAACTTCGTCCTAGCAGGCGCACTATTGGCCCTTGGCGTCTTGGTTCCTGGCCTCAGCCCATCGAATTTACTTTTGATTTTGGGACTCTATGCTCCTATGTTGACTGGTTTTAAAACTTTTGATCTCTTGGGAACCTTCTTTCCGATTGGAATTGGTGCAGGTGCAACTCTCATCGTTTTTTCAAAATTGATGGATTATGCCTTAAACAACTACCACTCACGCGTCTATCATTTCATCATCGGTATCGTCCTATCAAGTACCCTTTTGATCTTAATTCCAAATGCAGGAAACGCTGAAAGTATCCAATACACAGGACTTTCACTTGTCGGTTATGTCATCATCGCCTTCTTCTTTGCGCTGGGAATCTGGCTTGGTATTTGGATGAGTCAATTGGAGGATAAATATAAATAATGGCAAAAAAAGTTAAAATCAAAAAAACATTGGTGGAACAAATCCTATCTAAAGCAGCTATCCCTCATCAGGGGATTCAAATCAATGCCCTAGAAGGAGAGCTTCCTCAAGGTTATGAACGAGATCAGATTTTCAAAACCTTGGCGCTTTTGGGAAACAAGGCCGGACCGATTATCGGAATTGTCCCTATCACTCAGCACTTGTCTGAAAAGAAACTAGCTAAAATTTCTGGCAATAAAAAAGTGAGCATGATTCCACAAAAGGACTTAGAAAAAACAACTGGTTACATTCATGGAGCCAATAATCCTGTCGGAATTCGTCAGAAACACAATTATCACATTTTTATCGATAAAATTGCTCTAGATTTGGATCGAATGATTGTCTCTGCAGGCGAAGTCGGACACAGCATTATCGTCGCGCCACAAGACTTGGCTAGCTTTGTAAAGGCAGACTTTGTAGATATTTTGGAGGACATCAAGTAATGAAACTCTACTTTGTCCGCCACGGTCGTACCCTCTGGAACCAAGAAGGTCGTTTTCAAGGTGCTAGCGGTGATTCTCCTCTTCTTCCTGAATCCATTGAAACCCTAAAACGACTTGGCCAGTATCTCAAGGAAATTCCTTTTGATCAGATTTATTCAAGTGATTTACCTCGAGCGGTCAAATCTGCTGAGATTATCCAAAGTCAACTCCATACCCCCTGTTCTTTAGAAATCGTTCCTAATCTCCGTGAATGGCAACTTGGGAAGTTAGAAGGTTTGAAAATTGCAACCCTGGAAGCTATTTACCCGCAACAAATCCAGGCTTTTCGTTCAAATCTTGCTCAATTTGACACTCGAATGTTCGGAGCCGAATCCCTCTATAGTACAACTCAGCGGACCATCCAATTTATCAAATCATTAAAAGATAGTCCAGCTGAGCGTATTCTAATTGTCGGACACGGCGCCAATCTTACTGCCAGTCTTCGTACTCTCCTAGGCTATAAAGAACCACTTCTTCGTAAAGATGGCGGTCTAGCAAATGCCAGCCTGACCATTATAGAAACCCATGATTTTGAAACATTCACTCTCAATACTTGGAATGATACTTCTTATCAATCATAATTATAGCCTAGCCTTCTGAACTAGAACCATAGGAGATATAGTCAGTTGAAACAAAAATAAGACAAAAGAACCTTGTAAAAAGGTATTGCAACTTGCCAATACCTTTTTGATATGAACACGTGTCTTCTCAACAGGATTGTAGAGCAAAATGAAATAAGAACTGAATAATATGATTTGAGAATTTAAATCAATTTATAAGAATGTTTTAGAAGCAGTTATGTACTATTTCAGATTCACTTTTCTATACTAAGATGAGTAGGGAGGAAAAGGTAAAAGTTTATGCTCAAACTCTTCACATAAGAACTCTAGCTTACCCATTCTATGGAATCTTGCATTATCCATTAAAACTTCCAGACTCATACTCTTCTAAAATCTATTCAAACCACGTCAGCTTCACATTATATATGTTGATGACCTCACAAGTTTTATCTACAACCTCAAAGCTGTTCTTTGAGCAGCCTACAGCTAGCTTCCTAGTTTAATCTTTGCTTTTCACTGAGTATCAAGTTAAAAAAATGAGGCTGGTCAAAAAGTCTTTAAAATCAAAAAACGCATATTATCAGGTGTTAAATGAACTGCCCCCCAAAAATTAGACAGAAAAAATCTAACTTTTTTTGGGGGGTTATTATGAAATTAAGTTATGATGATAAAGTTCAGATCTATGAACTTAGAAAACAAGGATATAGCTTAGAGAAACTTTCAAATAAATTTGAGATAAACAATTCTAATATTAGGTACATGATTAAATTGATTGATCGTTAATGTTGGAACAGGCATTCAAAGAGAAGCACTATGAGAATACGATTCTCCATAGTGACCAAGGCTGGCAATACCAACACGATTCTTATCATCGATTCCTAGAGAGTAAGGGAATTCAAGCATCTATGTCACGAAAGGGAAACAGCCAAGACAACGGTATGATGGAATCTTTCTTTGGTATTTTAAAATCCGAAATGTTTTATGGCTATGAGAAAACATTTAAATCACTTAATCAATTGGAACAAGCCATTATAGACTATATTGATTATTACAACAATAAGAGAATTAAGATAAAACTAAAAGGACTTAGCTCTGTGCAATACAGAACTAAATCCTTCGGATAAATTAATTGTCTAACTTTTGGGAGGGCAGTACAAACCTTGTACTATGCGTTTTATTGTGGGAATGTTTGCTTCATTTTTTCCTGAAGTCGAGTTTTTTCCCTGACTCATTGATTTGGACTATTCGTTTGATGTACTACTGCTTGAGCTTGAATCTCCACCACCGATATATTGGGTAAAGATATTTTGGAAGGCTTGGTCCTTAACCTTGATATTGGCTGCTTGCAATTCTTTTCCGATAATGCTTTGAACAAATGTTGAATCATTTTGTTTTTGAGTCAAGATAACAGTTTTTAATTTTTCTTTGTAGTCATCAATATTAGATGATTTTTCTGTTTTCTTAGTGAGTTTTACAATGTAATATTGGCTACTGTAGGCTTGTGTGCCAGTTGCTGTAATCACATCAGAAACACCATCCACATCTAAAGCGAAAGCGGCTTTTTTGACTTGCTCAGGTACTTCTGTTGAAGCAGAATCAAAGGTAATTTCTCCACCATTTTCTTTTGTTTTTTCATCAGTTGAGTTATCTTTGGCTAATTGAGCAAAATCAGCACCTTCTGCCTTGGCTTTTTCGAGAACTTCTTTGGCCTTGTCTTCATTGTCCAAACGGATGATTTGAGCCGTTACATCTGGAGTGTATTCGTCAAAGGCCTTCTTGTAAGCATCATCTGTCAATTCAGCTTCTGCTGCCTTCTTAACTGCCAACTCAACTAATTTACTTGTACGAATTTGAGCTTTACGTGTTTCAAGAGTCATACCTGCTTGTGACAAGACACGTTGGTAGTTTTCACCATATTGTTTTTCTTCTTCGGCAATAGTATCATCAACCTCTTTATCATCAAGCTCTGAGCCATATTGTTTTTCAAAAACTTTTTGGATGGTCATATTTAACAAGACTTGTTGGGCTGAAGGGTTGCTTTTCACTTGCTCATAAAATTGATGTTCTGTGATGACATCCCCTTTCATGCTGATAAGGTCTGCCCCTTCTGAACCTTTCGAACAAGCTGCTAAAGTTGCTACTGATAATAGTGTAATGGCACCTGCCAATAGTTTTTTCTTCATGTCTACTCCTTTGAGATAAGTGTTACTCTATCTATTTTACTATATTTTCTTAAATTTTTCTGAAAATCATTCGCTGTCAGGCAATTGAACATCTGCTACATTTTTACGAAGCATGAGAATGCCGTCCCCCAGAGGTACTAATGTTGCGGTGAGTCCTGGATTGTCTAAGGTTGCATCAAATAGTCTTTGAAGTCCTCGATAAATGGTTCGCTGGCCACGACGAACTTCCATAATGTCCTTGGCAACATCACCACCTTGAAAAATATCATCCAAGACAACCACACCTCCAACTTCCAAATGTTTGAGGATTTCTGGCAGAAAGACGATGTATTTAGACTTGGCAGAATCCATAAAGACGAAATCATAAGACTCTGTCAGTGTAGATAAGACGTCTACCGCATCTCCCTCTAGGAGAGTTATTTGCTTGCGACTGTCAAACTGGGCAAAATTTTCCTTGGCAAAACCAATCATTTCTGGATTACGGTCAATGGTTGTAATCTTAGCATTTGGCGCATGCTCTGCCATCAAGAGAGCTGAAAAACCGATAGCCGTCCCAATTTCCAGAATGTTTTTAGGTTGCATGGTTTCCATGAGAAACCTGAAATAAACAACCGTTTCATGGGGAATAATGGGAATATTTTCCTTGCGGGCAAAGTCTTCCAATTCTTTCAAGGAACCTGTGACTTGCTTTTGACGCTGACGCATCAAGTCTACAATTTCTTCCTTGACGACAGGGCGACGCATGTTATGGTTGGCATTTTTACTATACGATTCAACCATCTTACGCCAATCCCAATTTTTCAACAAGGGCTTCAAACTCATTCAAACGACGTTCAAAGACTGCAAAGGCATCGTTGAGATAGTCTTCCTTCTCCATATCAACGCCAGCTTTTCTCATGACATTAAGTGGATAGTCAGATTTACCTGCCTTGAGGTAGTCGATATAGCGGTCACGGTCTTCTTGACTACCATGGACAATTTTTTCAGCCAAGGCTGAGGCCGCCGCAAAGCCTGTTGAATATTGGTATACATAGTAGTTATAGTAGAAGTGTGGAATCCGAGCCCACTCGTATTGGATTTCCGGATTGTCTTCCTTACTCAAACCATAATACTCTTGGTTCAAGTCAGCATAGAGTTTATTTAAGAAATCGCTTGTCAAGACTTCACCATTTTGATCCGCTTGGTGAATCGCGTGTTCAAACTCAGCAAATTGAGTTTGGCGGAAAACTGTCCCACGGAAACCGTCTAGGAAGTTATTGAGAATAGCAAAGCGCGTTGCATCGTCTTCCACTTCTTCCAATAATTTCTCCGTCAAGATATTTTCATTGGTCGTTGAGGCAATCTCAGCCAAGAAGATCGAATAATCTCCGTAAACATAAGGTTGCGTTTCACGAGTATAGCTTGAATGCATACTGTGACCTGTTTCATGAACAAGAGTAAAGAGATTGTCCAGATTGTCCTGCCAGTTAAGAAGCATAAAGGCATTGGTATCGTAAGAACCACCAGAATAGGCACCTGAACGCTTTCCTTGGTTTTCGTAAACATCAATCCAACGCTCGCTGAAGGCACGTTTAACACGGCTCAAGTAATCCTCACCCAAGACTGCCAAGGCATCTTCTGCTTTTCTCAAGGCTTCTTGGTAGGTAAAACTATATTCAACAGATGAAAGTGGTGTGTAGACATCGTACATCTTGAGATCTGAAATTCCCAAGATTTTTGAACGAAGTTCAAGGTAACGATGCAAGAGTGGCAAATGCTTGCGAACTGCTGCTACCAAATTGTCATAAACATTTTCTGGAACAAAATTAGCCGCTAGGGCTGCATGACGAGCGCTCTTGTAGTTGCGAACTTTAGCACGATAGTTTTGCACCTTAACATTGGTTTGCAAGGTTTTAGCATAGGTGTGTTGGAATTGTTCGTAAGTCGCATAAAGGGCTTGATAGGCCCCACGGCGAATCTCACGATTTTTAGACTCCATCAAACGTGTGTAGGTCCCATGAGATAGCTGAACTTCCTTACCATCATCGTCGAGGACATAAGGGAACACAATATCCGCATTGTCCAAAATAGCGAAGGTTTCGCTTGCTGAACCAAAGATTTCTCCAGCTCCAGCTAATAATTCTTCTTCGCGTTGTGAAAGAACATGATCCTTTCCTTGCAAAAGCTTGTCAAAATAGTGTTGATAAACCTGCAATTTTGGTTGAGACTCTAAAAAGTCAGCATACTGCTTTTCACTAATTTCCATAAATTCAGGATCATAGAATGAAAAGGCTTGGTCTAGCTGACTATAGAGTGTCATTGCTTTGGCATAGTACTCTTGATACTTAGCTTCACGTGTATCCTGATCATTCTTCATATGAGCATAAACGTAAAGCTTCTCCATCTGGCGTTCCATTTCAAGAGAAAATTCAGTAATTTCGAGTAGGCTATCCGCACTATCCAAGAGATGGCCTTCATACTGGGCTACTGTCTCCAGCTGTTCTGTTAAATCTTTTAAGGCTTCTTCCCAAGCCTGGTCAGTTGGGTAGATCGTTGATAGATCCCATGTATCTTTTTCATTTATTTCGTTTCTTTGTAATACCATTAGATTCCTCCATCCTTTCTATTCTACCATATTTTTCAAGAAATATTGCTGATAAAAGGCTGGTGGATAAAGCTTTTGCCAATCATTTTGAGGATTTTCTTGGTAATAGATTTGAAAATACTGATAATAGCTGGTCAAATCCTTCTCAATTTGGCAAAAATCACCTACTAGTGGTCGAATTTGTGGATACCATTCTTTCAGCCCATAAGTCAGGACATTTTCTCCCTTTTGATAGGCTTCTGCTTGTTCTTTCATCCAAATGGGATTTTGATAGTACAGTTGTTGCCGGATATAACAACAGATGTCCTTATCCTCAGAAACTGTAAAATGAGATATTTTTTGTTTCTTATAGGGAAAACGTAATATCTCCAGTAGACTACCTTGACCACAGGGAAATTCCTTGATTTGATAATGGAGTTTACCTCGAAGATCCTGGTGTATGAGATATTTAAGCCTTAAAATCTGCTTTCCCTTGTCTACTTCCCAAACATAAAAGCCCATGTTTTGACTAAAATAGAGAAAACCTTGTTGCAGACGAGTCAAACGCTCCTTGAGCCAAAGTTTTTCTCCCAGTAGCCACAGTACTTGGTAACCCTGGCTACGATAACCCTCACTGCGCTCTTTAAGAACTTTTTGTGGCAAGGGACTACATTGAACCTCTAAAGCTAGATTGCCATTTACAAACACATCCGCAATCTGTTTAAGTTCTGGAAGCAGGTATTCTAATTGAACCTCTGAATCTTTTTTCAACCAGTGATAAAGTGATTCCTTATTGGCCAGATGTTCTGAACTTTCATTTTCAGAGGAATAATCACAGTCTTTTAAGGATTTATGGGCAAAATGGGTCCGTACACTTGGTCCTTGACGCAAACGAAGCTGACCTCCACAAGCTGGGCAGGTGTATGCTTGCTTCTCAAGCTTATCCTCTAACACATTTACCAATTTTCCCCTAGCATCTCTCGCAACAAACATGATTTCCCTCCTTTTCTATATTATTCGTAAAAAAGAAAAAAGATCAGGAAAATTCCTAATCTTCATTCATTTTTATTTGATTTTCTTGGCTAGCATGGTCGCAAAGCGTAGTTGAATACGATTGCCATTTTCATCGCGACGGTGCAAATGGCCTGGATTTTCATTGTACTTAACCAATTCCCAATCCTTGTAATAGTCTGCCAATTCCCCTTCTTTAAAGGTGAATGGGAAGTTCACTGAGCAAGGATAATCCTCCGTGTCCATGGCACAAACGATAAGATTATAGCCACCAACACTGGTTTTATCCTGCATATTTTGAATAATAGCTGGAATGCAGTCTGCTTGTAGAAACATGAGAACAACAGTTGATACGATAAAATCATATTCTTGCCCAATGCTAGCTGAATTGATATCGTAAAGACCAACAGTCATGTCCAGATCTTCTTGCTCCACAATACTTTGCAAGATTTCAAGGGTCAGGTCATTTTGATCTACAGCCGTCACATCAAAACCTTGCTGGGCTAGAAAAAGAGAATTGCGCCCCTGACCACAACCCAAATCCAAAGCTTTCCCTGGTTTTACTGTCTGCATGGCCTCTAGAACCTCTGAATGAAAAGGATTGGTATTGTATTTCTTAGGGAAATAATCCTCAGGTTTACAATAAAATTCCAAGTACCATTCCACATCATCTGTGGCAGCTTCCACTCGGTGCCAGACTTGTGGTTGTGCCATGGGATTATCTGCCCCTGCTTCAAAGAGGTGTTCAGCTAGAACTTCCCCTTCTTCTGTCAATTCAATAAACTTGAGAGCTCCCTTCAAGACAGTAATTTTCCCCAAGTCCCAACTTTTGTATTGTGCTTTTGCTGAACAGCTTCAGGCATGGTTTCTTTAGTCTACAAAGGCATGCGTTTATAGGCAACTAATTTTTCCATTTTCAATTCCTCTTTTTATCGCTGATTAACAGCTTTCATCACGCGCGCGATGTCGCGGTTTTGCTCACGACGTTTGATAGACTCTCTCTTATCGTAGTCATGCTTCCCTTTAGCTAAACCTAAAAGAAGCTTGGCATAACCGTCTTTGATATAGACTTTAAGAGGAACCAGGGTCATTCCTGTCCCTTTAGTCTCTTGTTCCAACTTTTGGATTTGCTTTTTATGGAGCAGGAGTTTACGACGACGTTCTGGTTCTTGGTTCCAGATATTGCCCTCTTCGTAAGGAGCGATATGGACATTGCTCAACCAGACCTCTCCATTTTTTACTTGGGCAAAGCCATCCTTGAGATTGATTCGAGCAGCTCGTACACTCTTGATTTCAGTTCCAGTCAGAACCATCCCTGCCTCTAGCGTATCTATGATTGTATAGTCGTGGCGCGCCTTTTTATTTTGTGCGACGACCTTTCCCTCGCCCTTTGCCATGCTTGGCTCCTTTCTTAGCTACTTCCTTGTAAAAAGGTTTCTTTCCTTTTTTCTTCTTGTCTTTTTGTGAATGCTTGCGCTTATCATTTGAGCGTCCTGATTTTCTCTTATCTTCCTTCTTATCTGAACGACGATTTGAACCACGCCCTCTGTCACTACGATTAGACTGTTTTAATCCTTTTTCAATCACATCAAACTCACTTGGGATGTAAGAGAAGTCAATTTCACCCGTCATCTTGTCGGCTCTTTCAACTCGGATACGGATTTGCTGACCTACACGGAAAGTTGTTCCTGATTTCTCCCCACGAAGAGTCAAATCACGCTCATTGAAATGATAAAATTCAGGTAGATTTGTGATGTGAATCAAGCCTTCAACTGTGTTTGGCAATTCAACAAAGAGACCAAACTTGACAATGCTGGACACAACCGCATCGTACTCTTCGCCCACGTATTCTTCCATATACTCAGCCTTTTTCATGGCTTCGACTTCACGCTCAGCCTCAATGGCACGACGTTCACGGTTGGAAGACTGGGTCGCAATCTCTGGAATCACTTGCTCAAAATGCTCTGCTATTTCCTTAGAACGGCCGTAATCACGAATCATACGGTGAACAAGAAGGTCTGGATAACGACGAATCGGACTAGTAAAGTGAGTATAATAGTCAGCCGCAAGTCCATAATGCCCGTGATTATACTCCGAATAACGAGCCTGCTGCATGGAGCGAAGAAGCATCATGGACAATACATCTGCATAAGGTTCCCCCTCAACTGCTCGCATAATATCTTGAAGTGCCTCTTGACTCATTTCACTAGCAGTCCCATAGATTCGAATACCGAAACTCGAAGCATAATCAATAAACTTCTGAACCTTTTCAGCCTTAGGCTCCTCGTGAATTCGATAGATAAAAGGTAGGTCCAGCTTGCTGAAATGCTCGGCAACTGTTTCATTGGCCATCAACATAAAAGACTCAATCATCCGCTCGGCAACACCACGCTGACGAAGAACGATATCAACAGGCTTACCTTGTTTATCCACTAAAATCTTGGCTTCATTGGTATCGAAATTGAGGGCTCCACGTTTCACACGCATGTTTTCTAGCCTTTCGTGAAGTTTGGCCATAAGTTCGATACTAGGAACAATTTTCTGATACTCTTGTCTCTTTTCCTCGTCGCTTGCTAGGATATCATTGACATCGCTATAGGTCATCCGATAGCTTGTCTTGATAACCGTTTGTGTGATGGTGTAGTTGACTACACGACCATGTTTATCAATCTCCATAATAGCAGACTGGGTCAGACGGTCAACTTGGGGATTGAGAGAACAGATGCCATTTGATAGTCGTTCTGGAAGCATTGGAACCACACGGTCAGTCACATAGACAGAAGTTGCGCGGTTAAGAGCTTCCTTATCAAGGGCAGACCCCTCGGTCACATAGTAGGAAACATCTGCGATGTGAACACCAAGCTCCAGATTTCCATTTTTCAAGGCCTTGATATGCACCGCATCGTCCAAGTCCTTGGCGTCAGCACCATCGATGGTAAAGATAATCTCATCTCTTAGATCCAGACGACCTTCCGTATCCTTTTTAGACGGAGCATCAGGCACACTTTCTGCTTCCTTGACAACAGCTTCTGGAAACTCGGATACAATGTCCATTGATTCCAAGACCTCAAGAACATCAATTCCGACATCTGTTGAGTGTCCCACCACATCGAGAACACTCGCGACAAAGAAATCATGTTTCTTGCTTGGGTATTTATCGATAAAGACCTTGAGAACTTCTGTTCCCTCCAGTTTAAGGGCTGGTTTCTTAACATAGATGAGTTGGCTGATTTTCTGATTTTTCGAACGGATATAGCCTGCATACTTAGGTTTTTCCTGATCCAGAACGATTTGACCTACAACAGTTGTCAAACTGTGTTCTAAGATATCAATAATTTTTGCTTCTGCTGCTGTTCCCTTATTGCGGTCAGCGACTTTCTTAATCACTACCTCAACGGTATCACCATCAATAGCATAGTTGACATCGTTTTTTCCTACAAAAAGGTCGTCCTCCTCGCCTTCCAGACTAACAAAGCCAAAGCCATTTTTATGGGCATGAAAAATCCCCTTGAGGGTAATCTCATGTTTTTTCTTAATTTCTAATGTCAGACTACCATCTTCTTCAAAGCGTATCTGATGCTTTCTTTCCATTAGGGACAAGGTTTTAATCAACTCACGAAAATCCTTGGAACTATCTTTTCCCAAAGCCTGAGCCAAATCATTAACAGTCACCTTTCCCTTATCTTGTAAATATTCTTTTATTCTATCTTTCATATTTTCTTTCTAGATTTTTTAATTTTCTTTTACTGTAAAACCTTCTCAAACATCCTTTCATACTCAATAAAAATCAAAGAGCAAACTAAAAAGCTAGCCGCAGGTTGCTCAAAACACCGTTTTGAGGTTGTGAATAGAACTGACGAAGTCAGCTCAAAATACTGTTTTGAGATTGCAGATGAAAGCTGACGTGGTTTGAAGAGATTTTTGAAGAATATAAAAACAAAAAGAGGCAAAGACCTAGTCCTGCCCATTATTTTCTTATCTACTTGATAATACCGTCAATGCTAAGGCAATGGCTAGCCAGAAAAAGACTAAAATCCCTGTCAAACGCTGCATCACAGCTTCGAAACCGCGTGCTTTACTGCGTTCAAACAAATCACCTGAGCTGGCATCAAATACATTGCTGGATTGGTTTTTAGTTGGTTGCATGAAAATCGCAATCACAATCACAACAGATAATACTAATAAAATGGTTAATAATAGGTTATACATATCAAACTCCTTACAATCCCTATTATTTTACCATAAAATCTACTTAGATTCAAGATGTAGGGTTACTTTTCTTTCCTTGGGACAATACTTTAAAACCTCAATCTTGTCTGGATGGGTTTTTGAATTTTTACTGGTTAGGTAATTGATACTGCCACAAGAGGAGCATTTGAGATTAATTTTTACTCGCACTAGATTTCCTTTACTTTTATTAGACTTCCTGCAAAACTAGAATCCTAGTTCATGATTGATAATGCCAGCAATCAAATTCATTCGTAAGCCGAAGCGTTTACGATGATTTCGATAGGTTGTTGAAAACATTTTAAACGTTTTTATAGTGAAATGAAATAAGAACAGGACAAATCGATCAAGACAGTCAAATCGATTTCTAACAATGTTTTAGAAGTAGAGGTGTACTATTCTAGTTTCAATCTACTATACTCTGTCAAAAATATTCTCAACCTTGATTCTCTCCTTAGATAGCGCATGGTTACAGGCTTTCTCTTCAGCTGTTAGCGGCTTGAGTTTGCT
>NZ_VMLO01000001.1:23567-27232 GCF_013276735.1 Streptococcus sp. 1559 | reverse complement strand
TGGTGGGGCATCAATGGAGTTTCTTGAAGGTAATACTCTTCGAAAATCTCTTCAAACCACGTCAGCGTCGCCTTGCCGTAGGTATGGTTACTGACTTCGTCAGTTTCATCTACAACCTCAAAACAGTGTTTTGAGCTGACTTCGTCAGTCTTATCTGCAACCTCAAAGCAGTGCTTTGAGCAACCTGCGGCTAGTTTCCTAGTTTGCTCTTTGATTTTCATTGAGTATAAAATAATCCTCTTCTAGTTTCGCATAAAATGATAAATTTTGTCAAGCTCCAACCAAAAAGAGCCTGAAATTGACTCTCAGGACTCTCCTCTTATTTAATCTTTTCTTCTTCGTAGTCACCCTTGCTACAAACAATCTGCTTGCCACCACCACGGACTTTTTTCTCCATGAGGAAATTGCCACATTTTGGACAGTCACGACCAACAGGCTTGTCCCAAGAAGTAAATTCACATTCTGGATAGCGATTGCAACCATAGAAGAGGCGGTTACGTTTTGTTTTACGCTCAATGATTTGTCCCTGATGACAACTTGGACACTCAACACCAATCTCTTTCACGATTGCTTGGGTATGACGGCAATCTGGAAAATTGCTACAAGCGTAGAACTTACCAAATCGACCAAGTTTAATAACCATTGGACTGCCACACACTTCACAGTCAAATCCAGCTGGTTCATCCTTAATCTGGATTTTTTCCATTTCTTCTTCAGCCTTGGAGACCTCTTTAGAGAATGGTTTGTAAAAGGCATCAATAACACGTTGCCACTGCTCTTTTCCGACTTCGACATCATCCAGCTTGCCTTCCATTTCAGCTGTAAAGGTCACGTTTACGATATCTGGGAAATATTCAACGATAAGCTTGTTAACAATTTCTCCCAACTCTGTCGGTTCAAAGCGTTTGGCTGCAAGGCGAACATAATAACGTTTCTGAATAGTTTCAATGGTCGGTGCGTAGGTTGACGGACGTCCAACCCCATTTTCCTCCAAGGTCTTGATCAGTGTCGCTTCAGAATAACGAGCAGGCGGTTGGGTGAAATGTTGCTCTGGTTTGCTATTAACCTGCTTAACCACATCTCCAACAGCCATATCTGGTAACATCTTATTCTTATCAGAATCATTATAAATGGCAAGATAACCATCAAACTTAACCTGACTACCATTAGCAGCAAATTGGACCTCATTTTGAGATAATTTAACAGCCATAGTATCAAAGACAGCAGCTGTCATCTGGCTCGCTACAAAACGATTCCAAATAAGAGTATAAAGCTTGAGTTGATCCTTGTCCAGATACTTAGCGATGCTTTCCGGTGTATTAAAGACACTTGACGGACGAATAGCCTCGTGGGCATCCTGAGCTCCAGAAGCATTTTTGACCTTGCTACCATGCTTAGAATACTTGCTACCAAAACGGTCCGTAATGAAACTTGCTGCTTCATTTTGCGCTACTGGACTGATACGAGTCGAATCAGTACGCATATAGGTAATCAAACCTTGCACACCAGAACCGATATTGATCCCCTCATAGAGCTGCTGCGCAACCATCATGGTCTTTCGAGTACGGAAGTTAATTTTATTGGCCGCATCCATCTGCATAGATGAAGTGGTATAAGGTAAAGGAGCATTGCGCTTGCGCTCTTTCTTATCCACCTGATCCACTGAAAAGTCTTTACTAGTCAGACGAGATAAGACTTCCTTGACTTCGTCATTACTAGTCAGTTTCAGCTTTTTGCCATCTACTCCATAGAAGGACGCCTGAAATTGCTTGGTTCCCTTTTTAAAGACAGCATCGATTGTCCAGTATTCCTCTGGTTGGAAGGCATTGATTTCATTCTCACGGTCAATGATTAACTTAAGCGCAATAGACTGTACGCGCCCTGCTGACAAGCCCTTCTTGACCTTCTTCCACAAAATAGGCGAAATCGAGTACCCTACCAAGCGATCCAAAACACGACGAGCCTGTTGGGCATCGACCAAGTCCATATCAATCTTGCGTGGCTCTTTGAAAGCATTTTTGACTGCATCCTTGGTGATTTCATTGAAGACCACACGGTTGGCATCATTTTCATCCAAGTTGAGAATATGGGCCAAATGCCAAGAAATCGCTTCTCCTTCACGGTCCGGGTCACTCGCCAGAAAGACTTTATTAGCTTTTTTGGCTTCTTTTTTCAAGTCATTGATGAGAGGACCTTTTCCTCGAATATTGATATATTGCGGTTCATAATTATTTTCAATATCGACGGACATACTGGATTTCTTCAAATCACGGATATGCCCGACACTGGCTAAAACCTTGTAGTTTCTGCCTAGATATTTTTCAATCGTCTTGGCCTTAGCAGGCGACTCCACGATGACTAGATTTTTTTTAACTGTTGATTTTTTCTTTTTTGTTGCCGTAGCCACAGTATCACACCTTTTCAAAGTAATAAACTTTATAAAGTGTAAACCATTTTTTGAACCCTGTCAAGACTTAGCTACTATAATAGAAGAAAAGTTTTATACTTAAGACCTCAGTCTTCCTTTGATATACATAGAAGACTTACGAGAAAAACCAGCTATTCTCAAGAAATTATTGCTCCTCGGACTCTGTATCAAATTTATTAGCTTTTTCCTTTTCTTTCGCTTCCTTATCCTTGATATACTGGAAGAAATATTCTACCAGTTCTTCCTTGCTAAGTTGTTCTGAATCAGACAATTGGGAAACTTGAACAGAAACATCACTTAAACCATAGTCCCCCCTCTTACTGGAAATCATATCGAGTTCTTCTTCTGTCAAATAATTTCCTGAGATGGTTAGCTTTAGGGTATGATTCTTTTTAGAATAGGTTTTTTTCAAAATATTATGCCCCTGAAACTGCTCTGATATAAATTTATTAAGGGACTCTTTTTTCAACGTTTCTCTGACTAAAGTCGTTGCAGAGATGAAACTCGGAATCATCAGTAAAACAGCAACTAGAAGCAAAATCCTGCGCATTTTAGAGTCTTCTTCATTATCTCTAAAATAGTGCTTCTTAACCATCATCAACCTGACACCTATATAAGTCGCAATGACAATGAAGCTACAATTGATGAGGAATAGGTAAGAAGAGCCTATGATAAATTTTAGATTAGCAGAAGCAATAGCGTAACCTACCGTACAAAGAGGAGGCATCAAGGCGGTTGCAATCGCGACACCAGGGACAATATTATTGGTCTCTTTTTTCCTAGCACCAATAATACCTGCTATCCCTCCTACAAAAGCAATGAGAACATCCCAAATAGTCGGAGAGGTTCTAGCAACAATCTCCGAACTAGCATACGAAATGGGAGAAAGATAAAAATAAAGTGTTGAAGCGATTAAACTGGCAAGAATTTGAATAGCTAATATTTTAAAAGATTTTCTTAACAATTTAAAATCAAATATAGCTAGAGAGAGCCCCACTCCCAGAATAGGTGTCATCAAAGGAGAGATTAACATGGCTCCAATAATCACGGGAGTCGAATCCATATTTAATCCGATAGAGGCGATAAGCATGGCACATAGCAAAATCACTAAATCACTTCTGGAGAGTTCTAATTCTTCGTATATTTTATTTCTAAATTCTACCAACGAATACAGTTTATTATTTGTCACAAATATCTTCCTTTCCTAGCTAACTAGTCGCTAATACTCTTCGAAAAT
>NZ_VMLO01000001.1:0-23520 GCF_013276735.1 Streptococcus sp. 1559 | reverse complement strand
TTTCATTGAGTATAAAATCCTAACAAACTCAATGCTTTAGTAGCCTAATATGCCAATCTCACGAGATCTTTTTATCATTTTCCATCACATCCTGACGCAAATGTCTACTGCTATCTCTCATCAACTTCATTTCTAGTAAATGAAAATCAAACTCAAAATCTCACCGTAGCTTGCTCAAAACACAGCAAGGCAAAGCTGAGCTGATTTAAAAAGATTTTCGAAAAGTATCATCATAAATTTCAGACCATTTTTTATAATAACCATTTTATTTTTATCTGTCAAGATCTTTGAATTCTTTCTTAAACAAGCCCTTGTAACCTCTACTCTTGAAGAATTTATTTTTCCTTAGCGACAAGATTTTAGATGATAAGCCCCCTGACAGTAAGCCGACCAAGATTAGTCACAAGCAACTCTCCTTTCTCAATTACACTAAATTGCTTTCCTTCCTCTGGGAAAAATCCTCCACTCTACTTATTCACTTAGAAAAAACGCATAATATCAGGTGTTGAAAGTCTGATACTATGCGTTTTATTGTGGGGATATTTACTTCATTTTATCTTGAACTTGATTTTTTCTCAGTATTCTAGCTTATATAATGTTTAAAATTCAAATTCTGCAAGAACATCCTGCCCACTGGTGACCAATTTTGCTCCTTCCTGAATCAAATGATGGCAACCGTCTGATAGTCCATCTAAAATGCTACCAGGTATAGCAAAAACATCGCGCCCTTCCTCCATTGCTCGCTCACAGGTAATGAGACTACCTGAACGCATCTTAGCCTCTGCTACAATCACACCTCGACAAAGTCCGGCAATGATGCGATTACGGGCAGGAAAATGAAATTTCAGAGGTTGTTCGCCTGGTCCATACTCACTGAGAACCAGATGGTCATTACCAATATAGTCTTGCAAACGTTTATTGGCTTTAGGATAAAACACATCCAGTCCTGTTCCAATCACTGCAATGGTTTTTCCGCCATTCTGAAGAACTGCCATATGAGCTGCTGTGTCAATGCCCTTGGCTAAGCCACTGACGATAACCAGTTCATTTTCCAATCCCTGAATGACTTTTTCAACTGACTTAGCTCCCTGTTTGCTACAAGCACGACTTCCTACGACTGCTACCTTCGGAAATTTCAAGAGGTCAAGATTTCCCTTGTAAAATAAAAGCACAGGTGCATCATAAATTTCACTCAAATCCCAAGGGTAACAGTCGTCTAAAATAGAGAAAGATGGAAATTTTTGAAATTCTTTCTCCAAATGCGCATCGTCTATCTGAAAATAACGTTCCATAAAAATAGCTGGATTTCTGCAACCTGATATATCTGCAATATCACCCAATAAAAATTCCTGATCAACATTTTCACCGTATTCTAGAACTGCCAAAATCTGTTGATTAGTCAAACCTGATTTTTTCAACTTATAGATTTCATAGTTTGTGATTTTCATAAATATCTCCATTTCTTTTTCTACTCATCTATTTATTCGTAAAAAAATCAAAAAAACATCCGACTATTTTAGCCAGATGTTGAAATCTTTAATTTTCGTTTTTAAGAATTTCTTCTAATTTATGGTAGTCTTGGACACTATCGATTTCATAGATGCTATTGCCTTCTAATTCTTCAACATAGACATCCAGTTCTTTGATATTATCCTTAACCATATTGTCCCAGTAGAGATCAACAAATTCACCACTTGCATAAGCCTTGTCGATAAAGCTGACAATCTTTTCTGCAGTTGGAGCATCCCAGAAGGATACACCACTAAGGATGCGACCAGCCTTGCTATCAACAATAATGTCTTGAACCTTGTAGTCATCTCCATAGACCAAGAACCATTCATTGGTACAATCTTCACGATAAACACTAAAATAAGTCGAACGTGTCAAATCATTGCGAAACATATTTTTAAAGAGATAATTGTCAGCATCAATAACATAACTGTTAGCTAATTCTTCTTTTACAAGATAGAGAGAGTAAAAGTTATTGTAGTCAGCGTATTTATCATTGAAAACGAGGCGAACTCCGTATTTTTCTTTTAAGTAATCGAATTGTTCTTTAAGGTAACCAACGATGATGATGATGTCATTGATCCCTTTTTCTTTTAGAAACTCAATTTGGTATTCAATCAAAGGTTTTTGATTAACCTGAACCAAGGCTTTAGGGGTATTTTCAGTCATAGGACGCAAGCGAGTTCCCAATCCCGCTGCTAAGATAATGGCTTTCACACGAATCTCCTTTATTCTTTAATAATAATATAAACTCCAGCAATGACGACAAGTGACGTAATAATTGTCAGCATATCTAGCGGTGCACCCAAGAAAACAACTGCAAACAAGACAGTCCAAACTACATAGCTCACGTTCAATCCTGTAGCTTTAGCAGGTTGCAATCGATTGATAGCGATATAATAAGCCAAGTAGGAAATCATATCAAAGGCTGCAAAGACAATCATAAGACCTAGCAATTGTCCATTGGCTACTTCAGCAAATGACTGATGAGAGAAGAGCACAATCACAAGATAGGACAAGAATGAAGTCACTTGACGAATCAAGAGAGCCTCGATTTCACTCAATTCACTTTCCATGGCAAAGGAGCTAAGAACACTCTCGCTTCCCCATGCAATAGCACAAACCAAAGCACAGAGAATACCAATGTAGAAGGAATTGACCTGTTCAACCTTATAGGTTTGAGCAATAATCCCTGCAATAATCAAGACAATACCAAATACAGTATTTTTTGAAATCTTGTGCTTTAAAAAGAAGAAAGCCAATAAAACTGAAATCGCAGGGTAAATAGCCGATACAGATGAAGCTAAGGAACTTCCGATATACTTAACTGCGTAAAGATTGGCCTGCATACCGATAGGGCCTGCTAGCAAGGCTCCGATGATAACACTAACATTGCGAATATTTAAGAAAATTGAGAGACGAACTTTCCCTTCTTTTATCAAAAGAAAAGCTAGTAAGATAAAGATACTCAAGAAATCGTGAGCAGCAGCCACCACAAAGGGCGACAAATCTGTAAAAATCGAAAAGATATAAGCACTAATCGTTAGACCTAAACCCCAGAAAATACCTGAGAGTAGACCAAAAGAAACTCCATTTTTATTTTTCATCTGAACCTCCATAATAGGACAAACCTTTAACAGCTCTTTGGTAACGACTCACACCATAGTCACCAAAATCTGCACCTTGCTCTTCCTTATAGACTGTCCATAGACTCCAAATAGCATCTTGTAAAATTTTATAAATGGCAATCTTTTCACGAGAGACAGGTGTTTGCTCACTCTCATAGTGAGACAAGAAGTCTTCTTCCTCTTGACGAGTGAATTCAGACTCTAAAAAGAGGGCAGCCAAATCCCACATTGGATCGTTCATTGATGAATATTCCCAGTCAATCAGATAAAGTCGTCCTTGTGGTGACTCGATAAAGTTTTCAGGCACCAAATCGATATGACAAGATTTTCTGTCAACACCTAAGTCAGCCAGTCTTTTCTCTAAGGCGAAGACTTCTTCTCGAACCGCTTCATAGTTGGCATAAGGGATTTTTTCCTCAATCAAGGATTCGTATTTTTTGATTTCTTCAAAAGGAGCAAATTCTCCTCTTAATTCCTTGCCAGAAGCATGAATAGTTTGTAATATTGGAGCAATTTTATCAAATTTGGTCTTGATTGACCTTGAATCAAGCGTAATCGCAGATTCGATATACTCATTTACTTTGATACCAGCATCAATATCAAAAAGATAATTTTTTACATCTAAGTCTAAATCCTTTAGTAGTTCAAGATTGTACTTTTCATCCTGACGATTGATCAGTTTTTCTGTCCCTTTACCAAAGAATTTAACAATGTATTGCTTATTTGTTGTTTTGACCAAATAGTTTTGATTGGTCATTCCCCCCAGTTGTTCAACACTGAGGACTTCCTCTTCTTCACTAAGTAAGGAAGAAATTTTCTCTTTAATGATTTTCTCCACAATTAACCTCCAGTTCTTATACTTCCCACTTAAACACAGTTTTAAAGGCTGTGTTTAAATCGGTCGCAAAGACACGGTGAATATCTTTAATTTCTCTTACAGGTTCTTCTAGATAAAGGATATTTTTAAGACGATTGGCGAATTTCTTGACTTCCATCATTTGGATAGCATTTTCAAAATCAATGCGACCAGAACGAGAGGAACCAACCAAGAGCAAGCCTTTTTCTAAGGCATCGCGTGTATTGAGATTGACTTTATACTCGCTAACGCCCATCATGAGAATCGTTCCCTGAGGACGAATGTAGCGAATCAGGTCATTTATAGCCGGTCCAGTACCATCACCACCACAACACTCAAAAGCATGGTCAAAGGCCAAATCTTCAGGAATATTATCAGTAATATAGCATTCTTTGGCAAAAGAGAAGAGTTCCAATTTTTCCCAATGACGACCAATAACCACAATCTCTGCTTCTGGCAAAGTATAGTTGATAATATTGGCAACCACAAAAGCTAAACTTCCATCTCCGATAACGGCGATTCGGTTCCGCTTGCTATGAGCAAGAGCCAATAAGCGATTCATAGCATGCATGCCGACACTGACAAACTCTGTAATGGCTGCAACCGTATCTTCGATAGCATCATAAGGCACCACACGATCTTTAGGAAGAGAAACAAACTCTCTCATAAAGCCATCAAAGCCACTAGACAAGAAATGGGTTCCTGTCATGTAGTTTTCATAGAATTCTTCATCGCTCTGCATAGAAGGCTGATTAGGAATCATGACAACTTTTTGCCCAACCTCATAGGTTCCCGTCGGGTCAGAAATAACGGTTCCACATGACTCGTGAATCATTGCCATTGGAAGCTTTTTGTTCAAAATCTTGGGATCACGTTTTCCTTGGTAGTAACGCTGATCCGCATGACAGACCGCCATATAATTAGGGCGGATGAGGATATGATTTTCTTGGTCAATAGCCTCTTCCTGGTATTTGACATTGATAAACTTAGGCTTAGTTAGTTGATAAATTTGATTAATCATTTTACTAGTCTTTCTCAATCATACTTTTTGCAATCTTCAAATCTGTTACGGTTGTAATCTTCAGATTTGAGTATTCACCCTTGGCCAAGGCCACATCTTTTCCTTTGATCACAAAGATTTTACATGCATCTGTCAAGATTTCCTTCTCTTCAGCAGAGAGAGAACCGTAAAGGTCCATGAAGTCCTTGCAACGGAATGTTTGAGGTGTTTGTCCTTGATAAAGGTGAGCACGATTTGGAATATCTGTAATGAATTGACCATTGGTACTTTCAACGATAGTATCAACCGCTTCTACCACTGTGTCCACTGCGTCATGATTTTGGGCAAGTTTAATATTGTCTTGAATCATACGAAGTGTAATAAATGGACGAACAGAATCGTGGGTAACAACGATATCCTCTGGAGTAAGCGGACGATAAGCATCAATGGCTTCAATGATTTTCTCAATACTCGTATTGCGGTCAGCACCACCCTTTGTAATGATGATACGTTCCTTATGAAGAGGAAGATATTTATCTACAAGATCTTCTGCATGAGAAACCCAGTCTCCATGAACCCCAACTACAATTTTTTCAATACTTGGTTCCAAGACAAATTTTTCAATTGTATGAATCAAAATAGGTCGATCACCTAGCTCTAAAAATTGTTTTGGCAAGTTACTGATTCCCATGCGTGTGCCAGTTCCACCAGCAAGAATTCCTGCATAAATCATCTATTTTCTCCTTTGTCTTACTAAAAAAACTTATTCTCTCTATTATACCACAATCTAGTTCTATCATGAAAGAAATACCGGCCCTCCCGTTCTAGAATAGAAGGATTAAGGAGTTCTATTATTCAAAGAAACTAGTCCATTTCTAGTAATGACTAGGAATTCTTTAGTCATTACTAATAAATGGCTGTGAAATTTTAGAGTTCTTCAGAATAATATAGTTTTCTTAAAAAAAGCTTAAAATTAAGATTTGAGACTTCAAAGTGATTGTTTGACTTATACTCAATAAAAATCAAAAAGCAAACTAGGAAGCTAGCCGTAAGCTGTACTTGAGTACGGTAAGGCGACGCTGACGTGGTTTGAATTTGATTTTCGAAGAGTATTACTGCCCTTCATTTCTTATTAGCTGACTTTATGATATAATGAAAAACGAGGTAAATTGAATGAAAAGTATAAAATTAAATGCTCTATCTTATATGGGAATTCGTGTCTTAAATATTATTTTTCCCATCTTAACTGGTACCTATGTCGCGCGTGTCTTAGACCGAACTGACTATGGTTACTTCAACTCAGTCGACACTATTTTGTCATTTTTCTTGCCCTTCGCAACTTATGGAGTCTATAACTACGGTTTACGGGCCATCAGTAATGTTAAGGATAACAAAAAAGATCTGAATAGAACCTTCTCTAGTCTTTTTTATTTGTGCATAGCTTGTACAATTTTGACCACCGCTGTCTATATCCTAGCCTATCCTCTCTTCTTTACTGATAATCCAATCGTCAAAAAAGTCTACCTTGTTATGGGGATTCAACTCATTGCCCAGATTTTTTCAATCGAATGGGTTAATGAAGCTCTGGAAAATTACAGTTTTCTCTTTTACAAGACTGCCTTCATCCGTATCCTGATGCTGGTATCTATTTTCCTGTTTGTCAAAAATGAACACGATATTGTTGTCTACACACTTGTGATGAGTTTATCGACACTGATTAACTATCTGATTAGTTATTTTTGGATTAAAAGAGACATTAAACTTGTTAAGATTCACATAAGTGATTTTAAACCTCTCTTTCTCCCTCTAACAGCCATGTTAGTCTTTGCCAATGCCAATATGCTCTTCACTTTTTTGGATCGTCTCTTCCTCGTTAAAACAGGGATTGATGTCAACGTTAGTTACTATACCATGGCTCAGCGAATTGTGACCGTTATAGCTGGTGTTGTAACAGGAGCTATCGGAGTGAGTGTGCCCCGTCTCAGTTACTATCTAGGAAAAGGCGATAAGGAAGCCTATGTCGCACTTGTTAATAGAGGAAGTCGAATCTTTAACTTCTTTATCATTCCACTAAGTTTTGGACTCATGATTCTAGGACCAAATGCCATTCTACTTTACGGTAGTGAAAAATATATCGGAGGCGGTATCTTAACCTCTCTCTTCGCTTTTCGGACGATTATCCTGGCACTAGATACCATTCTTGGTTCCCAAATTCTCTTTACAAATGGCTATGAAAAACGTATCACAGTCTATACAGTCTTTGCAGGATTACTCAATTTGGGCTTAAATAGTCTCCTCTTTTTCAACCATATTGTGTCTCCTGAATACTACCTACTGACAACTATGCTATCTGAGGCCTCTCTGCTTGTCTTCTATATCATTTTCATCCATAGAAAACAGCTCATTCACTTAGGACATATCTTTAGCTATACTGTTCGATACTCTCTCTTTTCACTTTCCTTTGTAGCAATTTATTTCCTGATTAATTTCGTGTATCCTGTGGATATGGTCATTAATTTGCCATTTTTGATGAATACTGGTTTGATTGTCTTGCTATCAGCCATCTCTTATATTGGTCTACTTGCCTTCACCAAAGATAGCATTTTCTATGAATTTTTAAACCATGTCCTAGCCTTAAAAAATAAATTCAAAAGATCATAGGAGTTTAAAATGAAACAACTAACCATTGAAGATGCCAAACAGATTGAATTAGAAATTTTGGATTATATTGATACTCTCTGTAAAAAGCACAATATCAACTATATTATTAACTACGGTACTCTGATTGGGGCGGTTCGACATGAGGGCTTTATTCCTTGGGACGACGATATTGATCTGTCCATGCCTCGAGAAGACTACCAACGATTTCTAAATATTTTTCAAAAGGAAAAAAACAAATATAAGCTCCTTTCCTTAGAAACTGATCAGAACTACTTCAATAACTTTATCAAAATAACCGACAGTACGACCAAAATCATTGATACTCGGAATACAAAAACCTATAAGTCTGGTGTCTTTATTGACATTTTCCCTATGGATCGCTTTGATGATCCTAAGGTCATTGATATTTGTTACAAACTGGAAAGCTTCAAACTTCTGTCTTTCAGTAAACATAAAAATATTGTCTATAAGGATAGCCTTTTAAAAGATTGGATACGAACAGCTTTTTGGTTGCTCCTTCGACCGGTTTCTCCTCGTTATTTTGCAAATAAAATTGAGAAAGAAATTCAAAAATATAGTCGTGAAAATGGGCAGTATATGGCTTTTATCCCTTCTAAATTTAAGGAAAAGGAAGTCTTCCCAAGTGGTACCTTCGATAAAAGAATCGATTTACCCTTTGAGAATTTGACCCTTCCTGCGCCTGAAAAATTTGATACTATTTTGACACAATTTTATGGAGATTATATGACCTTGCCACCTGAAGAAAAACGTTTCTACAGTCATGAATTTCATGCCTACAAATTGGAGGATTAGAATGCAATATTTAAAAAAAGAAGAAATTAAAGAAATTCAACTAGCCCTACTAGACTATATTGATGAGACTTGTAAGAAACATAATATTCCTTATTTTCTCAGTTATGGAACCATGCTTGGAGCTATCCGCCACAAAGGTATGATTCCATGGGATGATGATATTGATATTTCTCTCTATCGTGAAGATTATGAGCGCTTATTGAAGATTATTGAGGAAGAAGACCACCCTCGCTACAAGGTTCTTTCCTACGATACATCTTCTTGGTACTTCCATAATTTCGCATCAATTTTGGACACTTCTACTGTTATCGAAGACCATGTTAAGTACAAGCGCCATGACACCAGTCTCTTTATCGATGTCTTCCCAATTGATCGCTTTACAGACTTGAGCATTGTCGACAAGAGTTATAAGTATGTGGCCCTTCGTCAACTAGCTTATATCAAAAAATCACGCGCAGTTCACGGTGATAGCAAATTAAAAGATTTTCTAAGATTATGTAGCTGGTACGCCCTCCGGGTGGTCAATCCCCGTTACTTTTACAAGAAAATTGATCAGCTAGTCAAAAATGCTGCAACCAGCACTCCTCAATATGAAGGAGGAATTGGGATTGGTAAGGAAGGAATGAAAGAAATCTTCCCAGTTGATACTTTTAAAGAACTGATTTTAACCGAGTTTGAAGGTCGTATGTTGCCTGTGCCAAAAAAATATGACCAATTTTTAACCCAGATGTATGGAGATTATATGACACCACCATCAAAGGAAATGCAAGAATGGTATAGTCATAGTATTAAAGCTTATCGTAAAAACTGATTGAGGGCGACCATACAAACTACTAAGATAGAGGTTATTCAAAAACATAATTTTAGTAGAAAATGAAGTAAATATTCCTACAATAAAACGCATAATATCAAGGTTTTCAACACCTGATATTATGCGTTTTATAATTTTAAAGACTTTTTTCTATAGTAGATTGAAATAAGATACGAACAAATCAATTAGAAAATTCAAATTAATTTCTAGAAATATTTTAGTATTCCTGTGTACTGTTCTAAATTCAGTCTGCTATATCTTATTTTTCTATTTAAATCGCTTCTGTAACAAAGCTACGACTTTCAAGTACCTTAAGCATGGCATTAGCTGTATCTAGCGCTGTGAAGAGGGGCACCCCGTGTTCAATGGCTGAACGGCGGATTTGCTCACCATCTTCGTCAGCAGTTCGTTTTGTTCCAACTGTGTTAATGATAGCTTGAATTCTTCCTTTACGAACAAAGTTTGGAATATCCTTATCGTCATCACCAATCTTACCAACAGGCTGAGCATGTAATCCATGACTGGCAAAGAAGGCTGCTGTCCCTTCTGTCGCGAGGATTCCATAGCCAATATTTTGAAAACGACGAGCCAAGTCCAAGGCTTCTTCTTTGGCATCATCAGCGATGGTAAATACAACATTTCCAAAGGTTGGCAAGTGGAGGTAAGAAGCTTCAAAAGCTTTATAGAGAGCTTTTTCCAAAGTAGTATCAGAACCCATAACTTCCCCTGTTGACTTCATTTCAGGACCAAGTAAGCTGTCTACCTTAGCTAGTTTGGTAAAGGAGAAGACAGGTGCCTTGATATGAACGCGAGTGCTTTCAGGGTAAAGTCCATCTTGGTAGCCAAGTTCTTCAAGGTTTTGACCAAGAATGAGCTTGGTCGCTACTTGAGCCATAGGAATATTAGTTACCTTAGAAAGGAATGGAACGGTACGGCTGGCACGTGGATTGACCTCAATAACGTAGACTTTTTCATCCTTGATAACAAACTGAATGTTCATCATTCCAAGACAGTTGAGGCCGATTGCTAGGCGTTTGGTGTAGTCTGCGATGGTTTCCTGCACCTTTTGAGACAAGGTTTGCGGAGGGTAAACAGCCATTGAGTCACCTGAGTGGACACCAGCACGTTCGATATGCTCCATGATACCTGGGATAAGGACATTTTCACCATCTGAGATGGCATCAACTTCGCACTCCTGACCAACGATATAAGAATCGACAAGAACTGGGTGGTCTGGACTAGCCTTAACCGCTGTACGCATGTAAGAACGAAGATCTTCTTCATTTTCTACGATTTCCATGGCGCGTCCACCAAGTACATAAGATGGGCGAACAAGGACTGGGAAACCAATCTTACGTGCTGCAAGAACTGCTTCTTCTTCATTGGTAGCCGTTTGTCCTGGTGGCTGTGGAATGTCCAATTCTTTGAGAGCTTGCTCGAAGAGGTCACGGTCTTCAGCACGGTCTAGGTCAGCGACCTGTGTACCAAGGATGGTCACACCTGCTTTTGCCAATGGCTCCGCAAGGTTGATGGCTGTTTGACCACCGAACTGAACGATAACCCCTTTTGGTTGCTCCAAGTCGATGACATTCATAACATCTTCAAATGTCAATGGCTCAAAGTAAAGCTTGTCTGATACAGAGAAGTCTGTTGAAACAGTCTCTGGGTTTGAGTTCATGATGATAGCTTCATAGCCAGCAGCCTGGATAGCCTTAACTGAGTGAACCGTTGCATAGTCGAACTCAACTCCCTGTCCGATACGGATTGGACCAGAACCTAGGACAAGTACAGATTCCTTATCAGACTTGATAGATTCATTTTCCCAACCATAGGTTGAATAGAAATATGGTGTTTCAGAGTCAAACTCCGCCGCACAGGTATCAACCATTTTGTAGACTGGGACAATCTTGTTTTCCAAACGAAGTTGGCGAACGTGATCAGCAGTCGTTTCCCAGAGTTCAGCAATCTTACGGTCTGAAAATCCATTCAATTTTGCAGTTTTCAAAACTTCAAGATCTTGTGGATGGGCACCCAACTCCTGCTCAATTTCAAAGATATGTAAGAGTTTATCCAGATAGAAGATATCAATCTTAGTCAGGTCAGCAATCTCTTCTGGTGTGTAGCCACGACGAATTACTTCTGATACGTAGAAGAGGCGGTCATCTTGGGCTTTCACAACCTTTTCAATCAAAGCATCATCAGAAACTGCTGCAAGTTCAGGCATTTCATTGTGGTGAACTCCAATTTCAAGTGAACGACAAGCTTTAAGAAGTGACTCTTCGATGTTACGTCCAATCGCCATGACTTCTCCAGTGGCCTTCATCTGAGTACCCAGACGGCGCTCACCCTTTTCAAACTTGTCAAATGGGAAACGTGGAATCTTGGCAACCACGTAGTCAAGGGCTGGCTCAAACATGGCATAGGTTGAACCTGTAACTGGGTTGATGACCTCATCCAAGGTCAAACCGACGGCAATCTTGGCAGCCAATTTAGCAATCGGATATCCTGTCGCCTTAGATGCAAGGGCTGACGAACGGGATACACGAGGGTTTACTTCGATGACATAGTACTTGAAGCTATGTGGATCAAGGGCTAGCTGAACGTTACATCCACCTTCAATCTTGAGAGCGCGGATAATGCTCAAGCTCGCGTCGCGTAGCATTTGGTTTTCATAGTCTGACATGGTTTGCGCAGGGGCAAATACGATGGAATCCCCTGTATGAATCCCAACTGGGTCAAAGTTTTCCATGTTACATACAACCAAAGCATTGTCAGCTGAGTCACGCATCACTTCGTATTCAATTTCCTTGAAACCAGCAATTGAACGCTCAATCAAACATTGGGTAACAGGTGACAATTTCAAACCATTTTCAGCGATTTCACGCAATTCTTCCTCATTAGCACACATACCACCACCAGTACCACCAAGTGTAAAGGCTGGACGGACGATGACTGGGTAGCCAATTGTTGCTGCAAAGGCAACAGCTTCTTCGACTGTGTTGACAATTTCAGATTCTGGAATTGGTTGGTTGAGCTCTTCCATCAATTGTTTAAAGAGGTCACGGTCCTCCGCTTGATCAATGGCAGATAGTTTAGTACCCAGAAGTTCAACACCAAGCTCATCTAGGATACCATTTTTAGACAATTCCATGGCCATATTAAGCCCTGTCTGACCACCGAGTGTTGGTAGCAAGGCATCTGGACGCTCCTTACGAAGAATACGTGTCACAAACTCAAGTGTAATCGGTTCAATATAAACCTTATCAGCAATTTCCTTGTCCGTCATGATAGTTGCAGGGTTTGAATTAACCAAAACAACCTCATAACCTTCCTCTTTCAAAGACAAGCAAGCCTGGGTCCCAGCGTAGTCAAACTCAGCAGCCTGACCAATAATAATCGGACCAGAACCAATCACCATAATTTTTTGAATATCAGTACGTTTAGGCATATATAAGATATTAAGGGCGTCAAGCGGACAAAGCTAAAATAGGAGTTATGACGAAGAACTGTCAGTTCTAGGAATAACTATCTTTTTAGCACCGTCCGTAGCCCGTATTCAGTTCAGCAAATACGGACCACCCTTCTCCTTTCTATTCGTCGCCTCACTGAGCGACATTAAATAAATTCTCCGACGATTTTTTAGCGAAACGATACTTTTCGGTAAAAAATCTAGTGCAGGGAGTTTTTAGTTCGCCTGACAGCGACTAAAAGAAACGACCTGCCTTTCTATTCGTCGCCTCTCAGGGCGACATTAAATAAGATACAAAGGACGAATAGAAAGCGATTGAATTTTAGGAAACCCATGAAGGATTGACAATCCAAATTGGTTTCTCTAAATTCTGAGCTTTCCGTCCGTGTTCAGTTACATAAATTCTCCGACGAGCTTTTACTCGTTCTTAGTTTGATTGTTTAAAAGCTTCCATCATCTCGATAAACTCGTCAAATAGGTAGCTAGCGTCGTGTGGACCAGGGGCTGCATCTGGATGGTATTGAACAGAGAAAGCAGGTTGATATCTGTGACGCACACCTTCAACTGACTTGTCATTGATTTCTTCGTGGGTGATAATCAAGTGCTCTGGCAAATCCTCACGGCTAACTGCATAACCATGGTTTTGACTTGTAAAATCCACACGTCCTGTAGCAATTTCGCGTACCGCATGGTTGAATCCACGGTGACCAAACTTCATCTTGTAAGTCTTTGCCCCGTTTGCCATAGCAAAGAGTTGATGCCCCATACAAATACCAAAGATTGGAATTTTTCCTTGCACACCACGAATCATGTCGAGTGCTTGTGGAACATCTTCTGGGTTACCTGGACCGTTTGACAACATAACTCCGTCAGGATTGAGATGGAGAATTTCTTCCGCCGTTGTTGAATAAGGAACGACGGTCACGTTACAGTTGCGTTTAGAAAGTTCACGTAAGATTGAGTGCTTGAGACCAAAGTCCACTAAGACAACACTCAAACCAACTCCTGGAGCTGGATATGATGTTTTTGTAGAAACCTGCTTGATATTATCTGTCGGCAAAACTGTTGCTTGGAGCTGGTCCGTCACATGGTCCATACTGTCCCCAACATGGGTCAAGGTTGCACGCATCGTACCATGCTTACGGATAATCTTGGTAAGAGCACGTGTATCAATCCCTGAAATACCCGGAATTTTCTTGGCTTTCAAAAATTCATCCAAGGTCATTTGGTTGCGCCAGTTACTAGCTCTACGTGCTTCTTCGAAAACAACAACTCCCTTACAAGTTGGAATAATGGATTCGTAATCATCACGGTTAATTCCATAATTTCCCACCAAAGGATAAGTAAAGGTCAAGATTTGTCCATTATAAGACTGGTCTGTAATGGATTCTTGGTAGCCGGTCATGCCTGTATTAAAGACAATTTCACCAGTTACATCAATATCTGCTCCGAAGGCCTTGCCTTCAAAAACTGTACCATCTTCTAATACTAGAAGTCTTTTTGTCATATTTTCACCTCTCGTGGACGCTCACTGGCGTCTTTTAACGTCTTGTGTTTTAGTTGGCGTTTCTACTCGCCAGTACGGATTCTAAGATTGCCATTCGAACAAAGACACCATTGGTCATTTGTTGGACAATCCGTGATTTTGGTGCTTCAACCAAGTGATCTGCGATTTCCACATCGCGATTGACTGGAGCTGGATGCATAAGGATTGCTGTTTCTTTCAAACGGTCATAACGTTCTTGAGTCAAGCCATGTTGGGCATGGTAGTCTTCTTTTGAAAAGACAGCTCCACTATTATGGCGTTCATGTTGCACACGGAGAAACATCATAACATCCACCTGATCAATAATTTCATCAATGGCTACAAACTGTCCATAGTCTGCAAACTCTTGACTTCTCCATTCCTCAGGTCCAGCAAAGTAAAGTTCAGCTCCCAAGCGTTTCAAAATCTGCATATTGGATTTGGCAACGCGTGAGTGGTCCAAGTCACCTGCAATCGCAACCTTGAGACCCTCAAAGTGACCAAATTCCTCATAAATAGTCATCAAATCAAGCAAACTCTGGCTAGGGTGTTGACCCGAACCGTCTCCACCATTGATAATGGAAGTCGTAATCGTGGGACTTGCAATCAATTTTCTGTAATAGTCGACCTCTGGGTGGCGAATCACACAGACATCCACTCCTAAAGCAGACAGAGTCAAAATGGTATCATAAAGTGTTTCACCCTTATTGACTGAACTAGTCTTCACATCAAAGTCAAGTCGTTCCAATCCCAATTTAATCTCTGCCACTTCAAAGGACTTATGCGTCCGTGTAGAATCCTCAAAGAAAAGATTGGAAACAATCGGATGGTCTTCATAGGGAAGCTGGGCTCCATTTTTAAACTCAATTCCTCGCTTGATCAATTTCATGACTTGATCGACAGTGAGGTCTTCCATGGACACCACATGGTTCAATGCTTGTTGATTTTCTGACATGGCTACTCCTTTAGCTTTCTAAGCTTCTTCAGTAATCAGAACTCTGTCTTGGCCATCAAGTTCTGCCATCTCTACGATGATTTCTTCAGAACGACTGGTTGGAATATTTTTCCCAACGTAATCTGGACGAATAGGCAATTCTCTATGTCCACGATCAACTAGAACTGCTAAACTCACGCGCGCAGGACGACCATGACCTACAATATTATCAATAGCAGCACGGATGGTACGACCTGTATAAAGCACATCGTCCACCAAGATAACTTCGCGGTCTGTCACATCGACAGAAACCAAAGAAGTATCTTCTCCACTTTTAACATCATCACGGAAGGGTTTAGTATCCAATTCCACAACCGGAACTGAAAGGTTTTCTAGTTGCTCCAAACGTTCTTGGATACGATGGGCGATAAAGACACCGCGAGTTTTAATACCAGCCAAGACGATTTTATTCAAATCTTTGTTGCGTTCAATAATCTCATAAGTAATACGCGTAATCGCTCGTTTGACGGTCAATTCGTCTACAACTTCTTTTGTCTTCATGACAAACCTCCAAAAAGAAAAGTCTCCTTAAACAAGGAGACTTGAAATGTATAGCTAAGCAAGCCCTACTGCACACAGTATAGACTTCACCCTTCTACTTTATCGCGCTCCTTGCCTGCCTCACGGGACAAGTTTAAAGGAATATTTAGTTATCAATTACTATAGCACAAAGTAAGCTTAAAATCAAGCAAAAACTTTCGATCTTCCATCTTACAAATTGCTAAAATCATATAACTGTGGGTACTGGTCACACTCTGGATTTTTAGGATGACAAATGGCTCTTCCAAAATAAATCATGGCCTGATGAGCTGCTAACCACTGCTCAGGCGGCAAGATATCCATGACCCGCTTTTCCACCTCAAGTGGTGTCGCTGATTTTTTGACGATATCGTGGTGTTTGCAAATACGCTCCACATGAGTATCCACTGCAAAGGCTGGAATCCCAAATCCTACACTCATAACAACATTGGCTGTCTTGCGACCAACACCTGCCAAACTCTCCAATTCCTCACGTGTTTGAGGGACTTGACCATCAAAATCGTCTAGTAACTGTTGGGCACATTTTTTAAGGAATTTAGCCTTATTTCGATACAGTCCCAGTCGAGAAATGTGTGAAGCAATCTCACTCTCAGTCGCCACAGACATGGCTTGTGGCGTTGGAAAGGCAGCAAAGAGACCCGGTGTGGCCTTATTTACCGCTGCATCCGTTGTCTGAGCTGACAACATGACCGCAACCAAGAGTTCAAAATGATTGGTAAAATCAAGACTGGGTTTGGCATCTGGAAAAAGAGCAATGATTTCTTCTAGCACTTTTCGTGCTCGTTTTTTTGACAAGACCATTATTCGTCTCCGTCAAATAGTCCTTGTAAGCCAGCAAAAGGACTGTTTTCTTCTTTCTTGACTGCTTGTTGGGCTTGGTATTCTTCCTCTGTCATGATTTGCCAGTCATTTCCTGACACAAATCCTTGACCAGCCTCTTCTTCAGCCGTCAAGACCTTGATAGGAATGTTTAGTAGGATATTGTCTGATACGCTCTCAGCAAGGTCAAGTTCTCCATTTTCGATAGGTAGGACCAAATCATCATCTAGAACTTCTTGATCTAGCTGGTTGGTTGCGCCTTCCATGAAAACTTCTGTGACTGGATAAGATTCAGCTAACTCAACTGGCTCCATACTACGACTTGAAGCAAGAACAATGGTATAAGATAGTTGATAATCTAAGAAATACATACGGTCTTCGTATTGGACTTTCCCAACCGCAAGGATATCTTTTACATCTAAAATTTCTTGATTACGTGCACGCAGGTCTGCGGCTAAGTCTAAACTTTGTTCAAAGTGCAAGCCTTCAGATTGCTTGCGTATCTCTTGAATATTTAATTTCATACTTCCTCCATAAAGATTTACTCTCTTGATTATACCATGAAAAGCCTACAAATCAACCCACCAAACTTTGTAATTAACATTCAAGTTTTTAATATGTCCACTATGATATTTTGTTTTTTAGTGCTATACTACATCAGAGCAAGGAGGATGCCCCTATGGAAGACAAAGAACTCGGTACTAATGCTTATCACTCGTATTTTAGAGCTTGGAATTTCCAGTTTTCTGTTGACAAAATTTCCTTAAAAGTATAGTATAAAGATACCAATACTCGGAGGTAAGGGAGACATGAACAACTAAGCCTATCAAATAAAAAACCTTTATTTAGTAGATCTTGTTTTTGTCTCTTTTTGTGTACTCTTTTATGCTCTTTTTCTGGCATTTTATACTCAATGAAAANNAGGCGACGCTGACGTGGTTTGAAGAGATTTTCGAAGAGTATTAATAGAGTTTTTTTGACATAGACTTTGGGCTCTACTAGGTAAAGTAGAGCTTTTTGTTATGTAGTATCAACATTCTAGAAAGGGCAATCATATGATAAAAATCAATCACCTGACCATCACACAAAACAAAGATTTACGAGACCTTGTCTCTGACCTCAGCATGACCATCCAAGACAGGGAAAAGGTCGCTATTATTGGTGAAGAAGGAAATGGCAAATCCACCTTACTTAAAATTTTAATGGGGGAAACTTTGCCTGATTTCACTATCGGGGGAGACATTCAATCTGATTATCAATCAATAGCCTACATTCCTCAAAAACTTCCTGAGGACCTGAAAAATAGAACTCTACACGACTACTTCTTTTTAGATACTATTGATTTAGATTACAGTGTCCTCTATCGTTTAGCTGAGGAATTGCATTTTGATAGCAATCGTTTCGCAAGCGACCAAGAGATTGGTAGTCTATCAGGGGGTGAAGCTTTGAAAATTCAGCTCATCCATGAGTTAGCCAAACCTTTTGAGATTCTATTTTTAGATGAACCTTCAAATGACTTGGATCTTGAGACGGTTGATTGGCTAAAAGGTCAAATGCGCAAGATTCGGCAAACCGTTATTTTCATTTCCCATGATGAGGACTTTCTTTCTGAAACGGCAGACACTATTGTTCACTTGCGACTGGTCAAGCACCGTAAAGAAGCAGAAACACTAGTAGAGCATTTAGACTATGATAGTTATAGTGAGCAGAGAAAGGCTAATTTTGCCAGACAAACCCAGCAAGCAGCCAACGACCAAAGAGCCTACGATAAAACCATGGAAAAACATCAACGAGTTAAACAAAATGTAGAAACTGCTCTTCGAGCTACCAAAGACAGTACTGCCGGTCGCCTATTGGCTAAAAAGATGAAAACTGTCCTCTCACAAGAAAAACGCTACGAAAGAGCAGCTCAGGCCATGACCCAAAAGCCACTTGAAGAGGAAGAAATCAGACTTTTCTTCTCAGATATACAGCCATTACCTACTTCTAAAGTCTTAATCCAACTGGAAAAAGAAAATTTATCCATTGGCGAGCGAATTTTGGTGCAAGAACTACAATTAACTGTCCGTGGCCAAGAAAAAATCGGTATTATAGGGCCAAATGGTATTGGAAAATCGACCCTATTAGCCAAGTTACAGCAACTTTTTAATGCTAAAAGAGAGATTTCGCTTGGTTATATGCCACAAGATTACCAGCAAAAACTGCAATTGGATTTATCACCAATAGCCTATCTAAGTAAAACTGGGGAAAAAGAGGAACTACAAAAAATCCAATCTCACTTAGCCAGTCTCAATTTCAGTTATCCAGAAATGCAGCATCAAATTCGCTTCTTATCTGGCGGACAACAAGGAAAACTCCTGCTTTTGGATTTAGTCTTGCGCAAACCAAACTTTCTCCTGCTAGATGAACCCACACGAAACTTTTCTCCAACTTCTCAACCCGAAATTAGAAAACTCTTTGCCACTTATCCTGGTGGTCTCATCACTGTTTCGCATGACCGTTGTTTCTTAAAAGAGATCTGTTCAATCATCTATCGCTTAACAGAACACGGTTTGGAGGTAGTTAATTTTCAAGATTTATAAATTTTCAACATCGCAAATATGTGGGGCAAAAACACAATTTTAGGAGAAAAAGAAGTAAATCTTCCCATAATAAAACGCATAATATCAAGTTTTCACACCTGATATTATGCGTTTTTCAGATTTTAAAGACTTTTTCCAGCCTTCATTTTACATATGTTTTAAACGTTCAATCCGTTCTGAGATAGGTGGGTGGGTATAAAAGAGTTTTTGGAACCCCCCACCTTTCTTAGGATCATTGATATAAAGTGCACTGCTAGCATCATCGACGTGGCGACTCATAGGTTTGCTATTGTCCAACTTATCTAGGGCATTAATCATTCCCTGGGGATTGCGAGTCAGCTCGACACTAGATGCATCTGCCAGAAATTCCCTCTGACGAGAAATAGCGAGCTGAACCAAGGTTGCAGCGAGAGGTGCCAGTACAATAGCTAGTAGGGAAACCACTAGCATAATGATTTCAAGACCATTTCCATCTCGGTCATCATCACTTCGTCTGCGACCTGCTCCACCCCACCACATCATACGACCTGCCATACCAGAAAGCATGGTGATAGCACTAGCAAGGGCAACTGCAATAGTCGAAATACGGATATCATAATTACGAATATGACTGACTTCGTGTCCCATAACAGCTTCTAGTTCTTCACGATTCATGATAGCTAGTAGACCTGAAGTCGCAGCAACCGCCGCATTTTGAGGGTTAGAACCTGTCGCAAAGGCATTTAAGGCTGGATCATCAATGATGAAAACACGGGGCATAGGAATCTGAGCCACCATAGCCATATCTTCCACTACATGGTAGAGGTCTGGTGCCGTTTGTTCATCCACCTCACGCGCTCCATTCATGGACATGACAATCTCTGTCGATTGAAAAATCATGGACAAGGCATAGATAAAGCCGATAATCAGTGCGATAACCAAACCACCAAGCCCAGACCGCATAAAGAGGTAACCAACCGCATAACCAACAAGAGCTAAGAGTAGGAAAAATACCAGCAACAAAATCCAGGTTTTTCGTTTATTGCTTGCAATTTGATCAAACAGCATCTTAGTCACCTAAACCGCTAAAATCAACCTTAGGAACTGCCTTTTCCTCTTCTGGTGTTTGAAGGAAATCTGCTGCTTTAAATCCAAACATTCCAGCGATAATGTTGCTTGGGAAAGTCTCTAATTTTACATTGTAGTTGCTGACAACACTGTTGTAGAGTTGACGAGAGTAAGAAATTTTATTTTCTGTGTTTGTCAACTCCTCTTGCAATTTAACAAAGTTGGCGCTTGCCTTCAAATCTGGATAGCTTTCTGCAACTGCAAAAATACCTGCAACCTGACGAGTGAGGGCATCACTAGCTTTCATAGCTTCTGCTGGTGAAGTCGCTGCTGCCACTTGGTTACGCAGTTCTGCCACCTTTTCAAGGGTAGAACCTTCATATTTAGCATAACCTTTTACAGTCTCAATCAAGTTTGGCAAGAGGTCATTTCGACGTTTCAACTGAACATCAATTTGGCTCCAAGCCTCCTTTGTTTGCATACGATTCTTAACCAAACCGTTATAGCTAACAATCACAAAAATAACAACAAGAGCGATAACTCCAAGAATAATCCAAGTCATGATATAAGTCCTTTCTACTTTTAGATTAGTACCAGTATATCAAATTTTTAATGATTGTGGTAAAATAAGATGATACTAAAGAAGGAAATAACTATGAAACCAGAAACATTTTACAACTTGCTTGCCGAGCAAAATCTTCCACTTTCGGACCAGCAAAAAAAACAATTTGAACGTTATTTTGAACTCTTGGTCGAGTGGAATGAGAAGATTAATTTGACGGCGATTACGGACAAGGAAGAAGTTTATCTCAAACATTTTTACGATTCGATTGCACCCATTCTTCAAGGTTTGATTCCTAATGAAACTATCAAACTTCTTGATATTGGAGCTGGGGCAGGATTTCCTAGTTTACCAATGAAAATCCTCTATCCTCAGTTAGATGTGACCATCATTGATTCGCTAAATAAGCGCATCAACTTCCTACAACTCTTGGCTCAAGAAATGGATTTGGACGATGTTCATTTCTACCATGGACGTGCCGAAGATTTTGCCCAAGACAAGAACTTCCGTGCTCAGTATGATTTTGTAACAGCTCGTGCTGTAGCCCGTATGCAGGTCTTGTCTGAATTGACAATTCCTTACCTTAAAGTTGGTGGTAAACTATTGGCACTCAAGGCCAGCAATGCGCCTGAGGAATTATTTGAAGCTAAGAATGCCCTCAACCTCCTTTTTAGTAAAGTCGAAGACAATCTCAGCTACGCCCTACCAAATGGAGATCCGCGTTATATCACAGTGGTAGAAAAGAAAAAAGAAACGCCCAACAAATACCCAAGAAAGGCTGGTATGCCAAATAAACGCCCGCTTTAAATTTTTTAGTAAAAAATGTTTACAAAGTCATCCTCGCTCTCTTATTTTTAGGCTCGGGAAAAAATGATTTACAAAATCAACCTCGCTCTCTTATTTTTAGGCTCGGGAAAAAATGATTTACAAAATCATTTTTTTCTGCTATACTATCCTAAGCAAAGGTTTTTAATGTCATCCCGTGAGGTGACGAAGACACAGAAATACTTGAAACTCTTTAAAGTTTAGATTTTAGAGAACTCTTACTCTGAGGGCCTATTGCTGTAAAATAATGGGCTCTTTTTTGATGCCCAAAAGTGAGGTTTATATGAAACAAGAATCAACTGTTGATTTGTTACTAGACGTTGACCAACGTCCTTCAGCTGGAAAAGGAATTCTCCTTAGTTTCCAACACGTTTTCGCCATGTTTGGTGCGACCATCTTGGTACCCTTGATTTTGGGAATGCCTGTATCTGTTGCCCTTTTTGCTTCAGGTGTTGGAACACTCATCTACATGATTTCAACTGGTTTTAAAGTTCCAGTTTATCTAGGTTCTTCATTCGCCTTTATCACAGCTATGTCACTAGCTATGAAGGAAATGGGAGGAGATATATCTGCTGCTCAAACTGGAGTTATCTTGACTGGTTTGGTCTATGTCCTTGTTGCTACCAGCATCCGATTTGTAGGAACAAAATGGATTGATAAACTCTTGCCACCAATCATCATCGGACCTATGATTATCGTTATCGGTCTTGGACTTGCAGGTTCAGCTGTTACCAACGCTGGTCTTGTAGCTGATGGAAACTGGAAAAATGCTCTTGTAGCAGTTGTTACTTTCTTGATTGCTGCCTTTATCAATACAAAGGGAAAAGGATTCCTACGAATCATTCCATTTCTCTTTGCCATTATCGGTGGTTACCTCTTCGCACTAACTCTTGGCTTGGTTGACTTTACACCAGTTCTTAAAGCTAACTGGTTTGAAATTCCTGGTTTCTACTTGCCATTTAACACAGGTGGTGCCTTTAAAGAATACAATCTTTACTTTGGTCCAGAAGCCATCGCTATCTTGCCAATCGCTATCGTAACAATTTCTGAACATATCGGAGACCATACTGTTTTGGGTCAAATCTGTGACCGTCAATTCTTAAAAGAACCAGGTCTCCACCGTACTCTTCTTGGTGACGGTATCGCAACTTCTGTTTCTGCCTTCCTTGGTGGACCAGCCAATACAACTTACGGAGAAAATACAGGGGTTATCGGTATGACTCGTATCGCTTCTGTCTCAGTTATCCGTAACGCTGCCTTCATCGCGATTGCCCTCAGCTTCCTTGGTAAATTCACTGCCTTGATTTCAACTATTCCAAACGCTGTACTTGGTGGTATGTCAATCCTTCTCTATGGGGTTATCGCCAGCAATGGTTTGAAAGTCTTGATTAAAGAACGTGTTGATTTCGCTCAAATGCGAAACCTCATCATCGCAAGTGCTATGTTGGTTCTTGGACTTGGAGGAGCTGTCCTTAAACTTGGTCCAGTTACACTTTCAGGTACTGCTCTTTCAGCCATGACAGGAATCATCTTGAACTTGATCTTGCCATACGAAAATAAAGACTAATACTCTTCGAAAATCTCTTCAAACCACGTCAACGTCGACTTGCCGTAGATATATGTANNNNATTTTCATTGAGTATAAGAGTCTAAACATATCAAAAAACAAGCATTTCCAATTACGGAAGTGCTCATTTTTTTGATACTTAAAAGTAAGTGTATCCCCCTAACGCTGTCTAATATGTCTCCCCTATATGCATACGCTTCCACTCAGAGAACTCTACCTTGAACAGTTCAGGGGCTTTTTTAGCATTGTTATAAACTATAATATAGTAACCTTCCTTATTCCAAAACTTTCCTAAAATCTCAGCGTCTTCCA